>BDTD01000033.1 GCA_002897635.1 bacterium BMS3Abin11
AAACGTAGCAGGAAGCCAGTCAACGTTTTGATGCAGTCATTCACGCATACTGCCTGATGTCGAATCATTGCCACCTACTACTAGAAACCCCCAAAGCAAACCTGAGTCGTATCATGAAGCATGTAAAAATTTGTATGGGTGTCTATTTATTTCATTTATTTCCCACAAACATGCCACTCCGACGTATGCCAAAATCCATGGGATCTGGCTTCAATATAATACAAAACCTTACTGGAAACCCTCATTCACGAGTATAACGATCCTCTTTCATGCCTTAGTGATTTTTTATCTTCAGATTAGTTTTTGTATTGTTTTTTGCAAGGTGTTTATAACGATTGGCCGCTTGTTCTGCCAAGCGGCCTAAAATTGCATCAAGGTCGCTGTTGGCCAGCTCTTTTATTGCAATGTCGTTTGACAATTGTGGCGTCAGTGAAAAATAGGGTTCCTGATCTGGTACGAGAGATATATCTTCATACTCTGCGATAGTATTTCCATCTGTAGCAAGGCTGAGAAATTTCAGTATTGTGTCAACAAAGAACTTTTTTACATCCTCAACTGACTCAGCTTGATTTAGTTGATCTCGTAAGCCTGGTAAAACTTTATGTTCATACTTGCTGAGAGACATCATTTTCGTCATAGCCGGTCCCCTTTAAAGAGTTAAGTGTTGCCTAAAACCTATACGCCTTTTTGACCGAAAAATCATTAATATTAATCAACATAATTTTGCCAACCAACAATACCCTGACCACCATCTAAGTGAATGAGACTGTTCACTTTGATTACGAAATCGTCATTCACTTAGTAATTCAGGCCAGTTTCACCGCGCCCGGTTCAGACTGAAGCGCGCAGAGTAGCCGAAGGCACACAATGGGGACGGCTTTCTTTGGTTCATTAATAAAATCTAAAAGACTACATCCGCAGGAAGCGGATTTGAACAGGCGAAGACTGGCCCGCAGGGTGAAGGCCAGGGATGGCCTGAATAAATGAACTCGCCCATGAAGGGCGAAAAACAAGGATTAGATTGAGAAGATAATAAAAAAGAAAGCAATCGAGCCGTGCGCCAGCACAAAAAACTACTCAAACGATGCTTTCTCGGCTTCCAGAACAGCAAGGCTAATATGCTTGCCTACGTTCTCATTAAATCCAGGCCACTGCTGGTAATCAGCCAGTGCCGCAACAATTTTATCCTTCATCTCGAAATCTGAAAGGCCTTCTTCATAGTAGACAGCGGCTTTCCCGTAAAGTGTAGCAACATATTTGCGAAAGCTTTCTACTATCCTTTTGTCGCCCGTCGGGCCATGGCCGGGAACATAATGTTTGAAGTTTGCTGATATCAATTTTTCAGTCATGGCAAGGGTGCCGCGAAATGTACCGTCATCAAACCTTGGAATTCTCTTATAGGTAACATTATCACCGGTAAACATTACTGAGTCTTCAACGATTTCAAACATCGCATCCGTATAGCTGTGGGTGGCAGGCATGATATGAATGCGTAATGTCAGCCCGCCGATTTTAAACGTATCTCCGTCGGCCAGTGAGTTTTCTGGAATCACTGCGCGCGTTCCTTCTGTTGCCCCTTCAGTCAGCTTGCTCATTAGCTTTATCCATGAGTCGGCTTCAGACTCCTTCGCCTTTCTGATCATTTCAGGGTGGGCATAGAACTTCGCTTTCGGGTAATTCTCCCGTATGGCCTGATTACCGAGCCAGTGGTCACCGTGTATATGGCTGTTGAATACATGCGTGACTGGTTTATCGGTCAATTTCTTCACCTGCCGCAACACCATGCGCCCGGATTCAAGGCTAGCACCTGGATCAATAATAAAAACGCTATCTGATCCGATAATTATTCCCGGGTTATTCATAAACCCCAAATTCTCCGCATTCGGCAGCTGGGTCGGCCCAAAGATAACATGGGTATGATCTGCTATCTGTTGTGTCCTGTAATCAGGCACAGGAGTCCCCGCCATTGCGCTAAATGAGACAAATAAAAGCACCAATATTAATAAAAAATTTTTGTTCATAACAAACCCTGTCAATTTATTCTTCAGCACCAGGCTCTACAGCTCGTCGCTGCCTTTTATCCATCTGTTCCGGGTCATTATACCGTTCCAGCTCAGCCATCCAGTTTCGTGTTTCATTTTCGACTATATCAACCAGCATTTTAATATGTCCGGACTGTGCATTCAGTGCGGGAATATACTGGAATTTTTCACCGCCGGCATTCATAAACAAATCTCTGTTATGTTCCGCTACCTCTTCCAGCGTCTCCAGGCAATCCGCCGCGAAGCCCGGGCAAACTACATCAACTGAATGAACACCTGATGCAGGGAGCATACTAATTGTTTCGTTCAGATAAGGCTGCAGCCAGGGCTCCCTGCCAAAGCGTGATTGGAAAACTGCCTGCCAGGCAGCATCTTTTAATCCCAGACGGTCAGCAAGTAGTCGCGCCGTTTTCATGCATTCACAGTAATACGGATCACCTGCACGATGATAGCGCTGCGGCAGGCCATGAAAGGACATCAATAGCTGCTGTCCCCTGCCATTTTTCTGCCAGCCTGCCTCTATGCTCATTGCCAGTGCGTCTATATACGAAGGCCTGTCATGGTAATTCATGAGCATGTGTAGTTGCGGCAGCAAGCGCCAGGATTTTAAAATCCGTGTGACTTCATCAAAAACAGATGCCGTAGTCGTTGCGGAATATTGCGGAAACATCGGTATGATAAGTAAATGACGGCAATGCTGCTGACGAAATCCATCCATTACATCATGGATAGCTGGTTTCCCGTAACGCATGGCAAGCGCGACAATAAATCGCTGCGGAAAATACACATCAAGCTCTTCCTGCAGAGCGGTTGCCTGGGCCTTTGAATATACCAGCAGCGGCGACCCTTCCTCCTGCCAAACTGAAGTATAGGCATGCGCCACTTTACGTGGTCGAAAACGCAGGATAAATAATTGCATAACCAGCCACCAGGGTAGGCGGGGAAATTCAACGACGCGCGGGTCAGACAGGAATTCATTAAGATAGCGTCGTACTGCAGCGACCGATGTATCGTCCGGTGTGCCCAGATTGACCAGCATGACCCCGACCTTTATCTGATTGGCATGTTTAAAATCTGCTGCAACGGCAAAAGGAGGCATCTGTGAAAATTCCGATAGTTTGTGCAAGGATAGAGAATTCTACACGCTGAGAACAGACAATCCCACACAGACATGGCAAGGTTTTATCACTGATCATGACATTATGAAAGATATTTCTTGCCAGGGTGTTTTGGTCTCTATTTCTTCTGGTTGCTGATTTCTCCTGGTAGTTGAGTTTTCAGCTACTACGATAATCCCCTACCACGAAACACCGGCCACCTCAGAGGTCGCCCGAAATCTACTGCCAGATAAGATACCTGTCTTACCGGCTAATTACATCATTTAATAAAAATTTCACATACTGCCAGTATCATCCTTCATACATGAAAATTACCTACAGGTTAAACGTCTAGACAGCCCAAACAACAGCAAACCATCTAATTCGACACAATTTGGCTGCCACTTTATCAGGGTTAGGCCACAATTTATCAATTCAGACTTGCATTAATGGTACTTTCTCATTAACACTATCATTCACTGCTTGTTCACTGGGCAACAGTGAGACAAAAGCAACTCAAGTTTTTACCTACATAAGGAGCCCGCCATGAATGCTATAAATGCACTAGTACTGCAACCCCCTAAGATGCCTGCTGAAGAGTATGCACATCTGAAAACCTACTACGACGAAAAGTATCAGGCAATGTGGTATCACCTGGACCCAAAACCTCGTCCCTGTGTTACCTGGCAATTACTGAATGACCTGAAACGGTTTCACCGTGATCTATATTCCGTCATTGACCACCCGGACGGCCCTGCCATCAAATACCTGATACTCGGCTCAAATTCGCCTGGTGCATTCAATCTCGGTGGCGACCTGAAACTGTTTAAAGAACTGATCGAAACGCGCAACCGTGAGACACTATTCGAGTACGGTAAGGCATGTATTGACACCATGTACCCCCATCATATCGAACTCGAACGCGACCTGACGTCGATCACCTTGCTGCAGGGTGATGCACTGGGCGGTGGTCTGGAAGCTGCATTATCCAGCAGCGTGATTATTGCAGAGGAAGGCATTAAGATGGGCTTCCCCGAAATTCTTTTCAACCTGTTTCCAGGCATGGGCGCTTTCAGTTTTATATCGAGGAAGCTGAATGCCCGTATGGCAGAAGAAATTATCCTGAGCGGTAAACTCTACCAGGCCGAGGAATTTTACGAGATGGGTCTGATCGATGTACTGGTCGAAAAAGGTGAGGGTCAGCGTGCCGTATATAACTATATCCGCAAGGAAAACCGTTCCCGCAATGGAATCACTGCTCTGCGTGCCGTGGCACGGCGCGTTGATCAGGTGACGTATGAAGAACTGCTCGACATCGTCAAGATATGGGTCGACGCGGCGCTTAAGCTCGAGCGAAAGGATTTACGCATGATGGAACGGCTCGTCGCCCGACAGGCAAAGTGTGCTCTTAAAGCGTCGGCCTGACACAGAGAAGCAGTATCTGGCAGAGTCAAGGTTCATGGCATGTCGGGAAAGTCCCATGATATGACTTTCCTGGCTGTGAACTAGTTTTTAGCTTCCCGGCGATGGCGAGCGAACTTAATCATCATGAGTCGACTGTTGTCGAATGTATGCTGAATTTCCCCGAGTAATTCCGTAGGCCGGTTTGCAGTCATCTCGAATGGTTTGAGTTGTTTAATCTCTATACACAGATTGACCAGTTGGTAGGCACCGAATTCACTCGCGCTGCCGCGCAGGGCATGTGCTGAATCCTGCAAGGCTGGATAATCGTGTTCACTGACCGCTCGACGCATCTTCTTTAACAGCTGCTCTGCATCATGGCCGAAGCTTGTCACCAGCTCTTCAAAAAACTCGATACCTGATCCCAGTCGCAATAGCCTGCTGAGTACTTTTTCATCGACCAGGTGATATTCCTGCATCGGCGCCGTGTGATCCTGGTCTGTATCGGTGAGCACTGATTCAACCACCATTCCACTTGCTTCCATGCTTGACAGACGAGCAATGGTTTCCAGTAGCTTGTGTGATTCAACTGGTTTGGTCAGATAGGCGTCAGCGCCTTCGTCCTCACAGCGTTTTAATGCAGCATGAGTCGCATCTGCAGTCAGAATAATGACCGGTATATGTCGCTCGATATCCATGAAGCGGGCAACTTTCATAGCTTCCAGTCCACCCATCTCCGGCATATTCATATCAAACAGCATCAAATCATATCCAGGCTCGAATTCCTCGATGGTATCAACCGCTGCCAGACCATTGGACACGATAGTGACCTCATGTCCAACACCTTCAAGGATGCCGCGCAATACCTGCTGGTTGGTTTCGTTGTCTTCTGCTACCAGTATATGCAACTTGCTGGCCTGCCCACCCAGCTGGCGCTCGTAGTGCTCAGTGAGCGACACGACGTTATCCGGAACAGCATGCTCGGCGCGAGCCGCATGCAGGGCATTATATAACAGGCGGCTGTCTGGAATACCGTGCAACACGGATGAATATCCTTCACCCAGGTAGTAGAGATCGTTTGATTCGTCCTGATTCTGCAGCAGTACCAGCGAGACGTTATCCAGTAACGGTTCTGCACGTACCACACGGGCGAATTGCTCGGCAGCGACATCCAGTGTCAGCTGTTCTATCAACACTACGCTGAACGGCTGGCCGGTCTCACTCGCTGAGATCAAACTGGCAAAAGCCCTGGCAGAAGTTTCCTCTGTCTCCACGATCATATCCCAGCGCTTGAATGTAGGGGAGAATATACCCTTCGTCGCGTCAGATACCAGCAGCAGGGCATGTGTGTCTTCCATGCGATCTTTGTGGCTTTCCCTATTGTCCTGTTGCACGACCAGCGGCACCTCTACCCAGAAGCAGGTTCCCTTACCCAGCTGGCTGTCCAGTCCAATAGCACCACCCATCAATTCTACCAGCTGGCGGGCGATCGCCGTCCCCAGGCCTGCCCCGCCGAAGCGTCTCGTCGTTGAAGCATCGACCTGCTGGAAGCTCTCGAACAGAGTTGTCTGATCCTTATCTGCGATGCCAATCCCGGTATCTTCAACCTCAAAGCGCAGTCGGACATTTTCACCTGTTCTGCTAACTGGCGAAACACGCAGCTCTATGCTGCCTTCATGCGTAAACTTGATAGCATTGCCTATCAGGTTAATGAGCACCTGACGTAAATGAAAGGAATCACCAACCAGTATGAAGGGCGTACTGGGGTCAATATGTGCAGAGAACTTCAGCCCTTTTGTACGGGCCTGGTGGACAAACAGATTGGTTGTAGCAGAAACAAAGCTATGTAGATCAAATTCAACCCGCTCGATGACAACCTTGCCAGCCTCGATACGGGAGAAATCAAGTATGTCCTCAATCACGCCAAGCAGAATGTCTGCCGATGTCTGGATACCGTTTGCCAGTTCCCTCTGCTTGCGAGACAGCTGGGTATCCATCAACAGGTCACTCATACCGATAACACCGTTTAGCGGCGTACGCAGCTCATGGCTCATATTGGCCAGGAACTTGCTTTTTGCCTTGCTGGCATCCCTGGCCTGAACTATGGCATGATGCAGTTGCTTAATCAGAAACCCCAGATAGAACGGTATCAGGGTCAGCATGATCAACATGGTAATGCTGAAGTTCGTAGATGCCTGCCACAGACCACTGTACCACAACGCGAGTGAGAATCCTGTCAGGCTCAGCAGAGTTGTCAGGACGAGATATTTCAGGCCATAGCGGAAGCCATAACCAACGATGACCCAGAGATAAACAGCCACTAGTGGCATACTCCCTTCACCCGTCATATACAGGATCAGCGAGACCGCTGCGATGTCTGCAAGGGCACCCACTACGCGACGCAGCTTGGAGATTGCCGGGTATACAAAGACCGACCCTAATAGCAGTATGGCGATCAATATGTAAACGATGGCAATGACAAGTATCTGATCGTCATGCTGACCACGACCTGTAAACCATGGCGAGACCAGGTATAGAGAGATTATCACACCGATTGTTGCACGGTTGAACACCGGACCATGTTCGGCTTCACTGAATTTCTTCAGATAGCGTGGAGCAAACGTATTGAGTAATCTATTTTTCATTGTGCTGGACGCAAAACCTGTTACTCTGAGCACTGGCCAGAATGCTGGAACTGAACCTAATCATCACTGAGTTCATCCCGGATTTGCCTAAACCTTTCAAGGTTACCAAGGAATGCCCCGACGACATCGGGATCCATGTGAGAGCCCGATGCATTGCGTATATAGTCCACGGCATCTTCCATGAGCCATGCTTCCTTGTAGGGACGCCGAGTGGTCAGTGCATCAAACACATCGACAACGGCCACGATGCGCCCGGCCAGAGAAATAGCGTCGCCCTTAAGACCGTTCGGGTAACCCGTACCATCATACTTTTCATGGTGGCTAAGTGCGATCTCTGCGCCAAGATTGATATAGCGGGATTCACTATCCCTGAGGATCTCATGGCCGATGTCAGGATGCTCCCGCATTATTTCAGTCTCCTGCTCATCCAGTGGCCCTTCCTTCAGCAGAATACTGTCAGGTACCCCCACTTTGCCAATGTCATGCATCGGGGCGGCCAATTCTAATTCTTCACAGTCACGTCGTGACAGCTGCAATGCTTCGGCGAGTAATCGAGTGTAGCGTGCTATACGGAGAACATGGTTGCCGGTCCCTTCATCCCTGTATTCACCAGCCTTCGCGAGTCGTAGCAGTGTTTCACGTTCACGCGCCAGGATTTCACGGGTTCCCCGCGCGACCTGCACTTCCAGCCACTTTGCCCGATCGCTGATGATTTTCTGCTGTCGACGCAGTGTGAGCAGGTTCTTGCAGCGCGCCCTGCACTCATACTGGTCAATTGGCCTGGTCAGGAAATCAGTCGCACCAGCATCCAGGGCCTGGTAGCGAACCGAGCGGTCCTCGACGACTGTCACGACAACAACAGGTACATCACGACAGGCGCTGATCGCCCGGATCTCTCGTATGAGTTGTATACCATCCATGACTGGCATCTTGTAGTCCGTAAGGACCAGGTCTGGTGTGCGGGAATGGATACGCTCCAGCGCATCAATTGGTGAAGTAAACACCTCAACAACAACATTCGAGTCGATGTCTCTGATAATCTGCTCAAGGATCTTTCGACCAGTGCTCTGGTCATCAACAATGACAACAAAAGGATTTTTGTCAGGCATAGAGTCTCTCTTTAAGGTACGCTTTGGTTTAATTGCGGTTATTTTCCTATGTACTGATGTCATAATAACGAAGTTTCATACTACAAAAATATGTCATATACCAGCCTTTTTCAATATTACCATACAGAATCAGGTCAAATTAACCGTCAAAGACTTTACGAACATCCTTACCATAAATTATAGTTGAATATCCCTCCAATCCAGAATATCTGGCTTTAGCAATGATTGTGACCCATCATGAAACATGCTAGCCAGGTAGAAAAAGAAATGTTTCATCACAAATCAGTACCATTTTATCCACCAATCTGCCTTTAAAAATATGAAAAAGGCTGTTTTTCTCGACCTCGCAACCATTGGCCCAGATGAACTGTCACTGTCACCTCTGGAGGATTTACCCCTGTCCTGGGAGTACCACAGATCCACATCACCTGTAGAATTACCCGGCCGCATCAAAGATGCTGAAATCATTGTTACCAATAAGTGTAGACTAAATATTGGCGAACTTTTACACGCATCTCAATTAAAGTACATCTGCACCGCTGCCACCGGTTTCAACCATATCGATGTTGATGCTGCAAAAGCAAAAGATGCGGTTGTTTCTAATGTTAGAGGCTATGCAACATCCTCAGTTGTTCAGCATGTTTATGCCTTGATTCTTACCCTGTCGACAAAGCTGCGGGAGTATAATTCTGCTGTCAGGAATGGAGACTGGCAACACAGCGAAAACTTCTGTCTTTTAAACTTTCCAATCGAAGAAGTTTCAGGCAAGACGCTTGGTATCATTGGTTATGGAACACTGGGACAGGCCGTTGCGAAAGTTGCACCCGCGTTTGGCCTCGAAGTGCTGATCTGCCAGCACCTGTATGGGGAGCTGGAATCTGGACGGCTGGAACTGGACGATCTGCTTGCCCGCGCCGATATCATAAGCCTGCACCTGCCGCTGAATAAACGAACGACTAATCTGCTTGGTGAACGCGAACTTTCCCTGATGAAGCCGAATGCTCTGCTGATCAATACCGGTCGTGGTGGCATCGTCGATGAGCTAGCACTGGCTGATGCCCTGCGACAAAAACGAATTGCCGGAGCAGGCGTTGATGTTCTGGCGACAGAGCCTCCTATAGATGAGAGTCCACTGCTAGGGGCAAACATTCCTAACCTGATCGTCACACCGCATACTGCGTGGGCCAGCAGACAATCACGGCAGAGGCTGGTTGATCAGATTGCGGATAATATCAGATCTTTTCTTGCGGGTGAGATCGTGAATCGAGTTGGATAAACCCGGGAGAGAAGAGGAAAGGGAAAAGGTAAAATTCTCCGTCTCATCGGTTTGTTTAGTCACTGCAGACATAGAACACCCTCAAGGCTGAATAATTGACGTACTATTTAGCGGTCCTGTACTTTACGATCCGACATTCTGGCACCAATCAAGCTGGCTACCAGTATCGTGGTGTAAAAAATGCCAACAATGGCCTCCATGTAGGCAAGAAACTGTGCAATGGGGGATACAGGGCTAATATCCCCATAACCCAGCGTGGTCAGTGTGACAAAACTGTAGTATGACAGCTGTGAAAAATTATCATACCAGGGGGCCTGTTGCAGCCCATTAAAAGCATCGGGCGATGCTTCGGCAATCAGTAGATACATTAGTGCCCAGATGAGCCCCAACAAAAGATAGATACAGACTGCGCCGACAATCTTGTGTATGTCTATGGTGCCGGTAAATAACACCTGACGGGCCGCAAGCCAGGTAGCCCAGACAAAAAAAGCAAGCACCAGTAGCAGATGAATGTAATTTAGCCCTGCCGATTCAAGAATCAGGCCGATGATGACTACCACAATTATCGCCGCGAGCAGGCCTAACCCTGTCCAGTATCTGCGTTTTGTCGCCCTGAAACTCCATACACCTATCGCAATCATTACCACTGTTGAAGACTGTACCAGCCGCTGGCCAAAACGTAAATGTAACTGCTCGACTATTGCGCCCAGCAAAAGAAAAAATACCAGTGCAGCCAGTAGATAGATAAAGTTATTTTGTTCAGATATGGGTTTCAAGCTGTCACCTTAATAACTTAATCTGATGCTGTAACCACCAAACTTTCGAATATTGATAACCCCCTTGTCGAGAATCAGATACTGCCCCTTGATTCCAAGTAGTCTGCCATGAATCTCATGTGTCATGTCAAAATTCAATGATGAAACCTTCTCGGGATATTCCAGCACCGGGTAGCAAATATCCACCAAATCTGCGTCAAGCTGCTCTATCGTACCTTCTTCTTCCTCGTTGATTAATGATTCAATCGAGGATTTCATAGTCTCGAACAGCTGATCTCGTAAAGCACGCAAATCAATAGCCTCCGGTTCACCCTTTAGCATCTTGCGCCAGTCGGTTCTGTCAGATATCTGTTGCCGCAATATATGTTCCAGTTTACCCGAGAGTAAACGCGTAGCCACCCTGAACACCGGCAAGGCCTGGGATGCCCCCTGATCTATCCAGCGCGTCGGAATCTGGGTGCCGCGTGTAATGCCTACTTTAGCAGCCGATGAATTGGCCAGGTAGACAACATGATCCTGCATACAATGGGCTACACCCCATTCCTCATCACGGCAGGTGCCCTCAGCATAATGACAGGTCTCAGGTCGCACGATGCAGGTATCACATTCCGCCAGGCTGCGCATGCAGGGGAAACAATAGCCCTGGGAAAAACTCTTGTTGGTCTTGCGCCCACAATGCACACAGTTAATCAGCCCTGAATATTTCAGGGAGATGTATTTCCCTATCAGGGGGGACAGTGGCACGACAAGCTTGCCCAGAGGCATGCCGTATTCTACGGGGTTCGTCAGCTGCGACCTGAGTTTGCGCAGATTGCCTTCGTGATGCATGGCGTTATGTATTCTCGTTGTAAATCGATATTCCGAGTTTATAACACAAAACCTGTTGAAAACATGTAGCAATACTGCCTGTTATTTCATAAGGACATCTCTAATCTATACTCTCGCAGACCATAGGAACTATGCCACAATATTACTCAACATAGCCAAACTCCCCTGTCCACTCATTTCCTGCATAATCAATATTCACCCATTTTGGAATATAAGGCTTCTGGTTCACGATCGGGAAATCAGCTGTGTTGTCTTTATCAAAATCTTCGATGGAACATTTCCTGGTCATAGTTGCCCTGAAGTGGATAAACAGACCTTCCTTCACCCTGGTGTAGTTTTCAACATCTTCTGTTTCACGAAAATGGCAGACTTTTCTAATTAGACAACTGAAATAAAGCTCGGTTTCAATCAATAATGGGATGGCCATTTTATTCAGGCGTTTTTGAGCCGCCTGACTGATATTTACCGAAACCAGTTTGCCGTTTAAGCTAACTTTATACTCCACAAAACACTCCGCTTTATACCCAACACACTAAAACCCGAACAGTATTATAGCCTTATCTCCCACAACCCCTGCAAACATCAGGCATATATCAATCCGAAATCCTGTTAAACTATCATACATCTGGCAGCCAGCCTGTCATACCTGAAACTCTGAATGCCGGGAAAACAGTTATGCGTAAATTACAATGTGCAGTATGTGGTTTTGTCTATGAGGAAGTAAAAGGTCTGCCCGATGAGGGTGTCCCACCCGGCACCAGCTGGGATGATATCCCGGATAGCTGGCAGTGCCCTGAATGCGGTGTCACCAAAGCTGAATTCGAAATGGTTGAACTGGACAATAATTGAACTAGACCCTACGCAACACGCCGGGCATAAGCCCCAACACGCTAGAAGCACCATTCTTTTTCGAACAAAATAATCTTACTGGCAACCTGTACACATGAGCCTCGTCACCCTACGTGATATCACTCTGGGATTTGGTCATCCCACCCTGATGGAAGGCATCAATCTCCGCATTGAGGAAGGTGAACGCATTGCCCTGCTAGGTCGGAATGGCTGCGGTAAATCTACCCTGCTAAAACTGCTTACAAAAGAAATTTTGCCTGACACCGGCGAAATTCAATTTCGCACTGGACTGGTCGTTGCCCGTATGAGTCAGGATGTTGCCAGTGACATCTCCGGCACCAACTATGCTGTGATTGCATCCGGTCTGGGGGAAATCGGTCAGCATATTAATGACTACCATCAGTTCAGTCTGCAGGGTGATGACCCGGCCAGCATTGACCGCATGCATCAGGCACAGGAAAAAATTGACTCCGCAAATGCATGGCACTACATCCAGCGCATTGAAATCGTGCTATCGAAATTGTTGCTTAATGGTGATGAGGATTTTCGTTCATTGTCAGGCGGCCAGTCTCGTCGCACCCTGCTCGGCCGTGCACTGGTACAGGAACCCAATATTCTACTGCTGGACGAACCGACCAACCATCTTGATATCGGCATGATTGAATGGCTGGAAGACTTCCTGCTTGCGCAAAACACCAGCCTGGTCTTTGTCTCGCATGATCGACGTTTCGTACGGCGACTGGCAACACGCATCGTTGAACTGGAACGAGGACAACTGACCTCGTGGCCGGGCGATTACGACGAATACCGAAAGAACCGTGAACTGATGCTGTCTGCAGAGATTAAGAATGAAGCGCTGGAGGACAAAAAACTCGCCGCTGAAGAGACATGGATACGTCAGGGCATCAAGGCCCGACGCACCCGTAACGAGGGTCGCGTCAGGGCGCTGAAAGAGCTACGTCGACAACGTCAGGCGCGGCGTGAAAGGACTGGCAATGTAAACATCGCTATCCAGCACAGTGAGCGCTCCGGAAAGATAGTGATCGAGGCGGAAGATGTCGGCTATGCCTATGATGAGCATGCGATAGTCAAAGACTTTTCTATTACTATCATGCGTGGCGACAAAATCGGCCTGTTGGGCCCGAACGGCATCGGTAAAACTACCCTGTTGCGATTATTACTGGGAGAGCTGAAGCCTCAGGATGGAAAGATAAAACACGGCACCCGCCTGGACATCGCCTATTTTGATCAGCAACGTGCACAGCTGGATGAGAATGCAACAGTCATCGACAATCTGGCCCTCGGTAAAGATTCGGTATCCATCAATGGCCGGGATAAACACGTCATCGGCTACCTACAGGATTTTCTTTTCGCGCCTGACCGGGCACGCAGCCCGGTCAATGCCCTGTCTGGCGGCGAAAAAAATCGGCTGCTGCTGGCTAAGATGTTCTGTCGACCCTCCAATGTGCTGGTACTCGATGAACCGACCAATGACCTGGACTTTGAAACCCTGGATCTGCTCGAGCAACTGCTGGTCGACTACACCGGCACTCTGCTACTGATCAGCCACGACCGAAGCTTCATTAACGATGTCGTTACTTCAACCTTGTCGTTTGAAGGTAATGGCCTGGTCGAAGAATATGTCGGCGGTTATGATGACTGGATGCGACAGCGGCCTGCAGTGAAAACAGAAAAAGTTTCTACTTCGAAAGCGCCCACAGCTAAAGCACATCCCACAAAACAGACAAAACTCAGTTATAAACTTCAGCGTGAGCTGGATGAACTGCCACAGAAAATTGAGCAGCTGGAACAGGCGCAGCAGGCCTTACATGACAGTTTGGCAGACCCGGATTATTTTATGCACGAGAAAGAAGACATAGCCGAAGACCAGATAAAACTTGCTGAGATTGATAGGGAGCTGGAACAGGCCTATTCTCGATGGGAAGAACTCGATGCTTAATGCCGGGTAAGGACTACTCTATTTCCTGTAGGTGCGGCGACCATACAACTTTATGGGCGAAAAAAACTTTTTTACGCCAAAGGTGGATGAAAAATTATCTGCACCACATTGCCATCCGGGTCGCGACAATAAAAACTGCAGTAGAAACTCATACCAGATACCCACACTATTGAGCTCACCTAAGATAAAACCAATATGATCAAGGTGCAGGGGGCCGGACGGACGTTTACTTACTCTGTGCAGTGCCAGGTTATCATTACCTATCGATTATGTTCAAAGCGACGTGCCGCATACCCGTCGCTGCTGGTGGTCTTTTGATATCCATGTTCAGTCTATCTTCTCAACAGAAAAAACGTCACTTTCTATATCCGCCCAGGCTTCATCTCCGAACACACGTCGAATAACCAGGGCCAATGCCATCGAGCCACCGGAAAGCAGTGCATCATGAAAGCTCTTCAGAGAGAAATCATCGCGCTGCTGTGCCATCTGTCGTTCACGCAGGCAATTAATGATCGTCCAGCCTGTAGCATAACCCATTGGAACTCCGGGTGAGCGGGTGTACCAGATGAGATCGGCCATCGCCTGTTCATGATGCATACCCAGGCTGTCAACCATGCGCTTTGCCGCATCCTCTATCGATAGCCCACGACAATGTAATTCGACATCCAGCATGATGCGCATAGCACGCCAGAGACGGTCTCTTAGCATGATAAATTCCTGTTCCGGAGCCTGACTAAAGCCTTCTTCCAACATCATTTGCTCGCAGTACAGTGCCCAGCCTTCATACAAGGTAGCCGAAGGATTTAATAGCCTCGGCAAGCTGCAGGCAGCCGGATTCATATTGGCCGTGACAAATTGCAAATGATGCCCGGGCCATGCTTCGTGTACGCAGGTTTGTACAATTGAGGCATAGTCATGCTGCGCCAGTTGTTCATCCTCACTACAGGGAGTGACGTAATACCAGGCCTGCTGCCGGGGGTCATTCGGCACGGGCTCATGATAGGCCGCAAAGGGGATTTCATGACGCAGAAAAGCTGGTGTGTCAATGATATTCAGGTTCTCGGTCTCCGGCAGGCTGACGATATCCTTCTTTTGAAGAAATGCGCGGGCATCCAGCATAGACTGACGATAACACTCAAGTAGCTGATCAGAGGATGGATGATTCTCGGCCAGTTTTGCAGTCATGCCGGCGACATCATCGTTACCGTTAAGTACCATACATGCCTCACGCAAACGGGACGCAGTTTCCTCATACAGTTCCTGGCCCAGCGCATGGATCTTATCCTGATTGACATCAAGGAAATGTTGAAAGCCGAGGATCTGCCCGAACAGGCGCTCACCACAGGCAAAGTCGCCTGCCGCCTGAGGGAGTAGATCGCTCTCGATACAGCTGGCAAAATTCTCCAGTGCCATTGCTGCCTTACTGACCAGACCTACCAGCTCAGGTATCGCCTGTTCACATTCTGACAGCCGTGGATGCTGCGGAATAGAGCGTATAAAACGGGCACCTTCGCGTGCGGTCTGTAGCGATGATTTTATCCATATAGAGGGTATCTTCTCGGCCTGAGTTCCGAGCTTCTGCCGAGCACCACGCAAGTACTGCGGAATACTTGCCAGGCGCGCAGCCAGTGCCTGTTCGAAGTTACTGACGGGACGAATCAGTAGTTGGTATATCGCATCAACCGGCAAATATCGCTCAGGATCGAGGTAGCGCCAGTCTGCCTCAAGCAATTCCTCAATCTCCAGTGCAGCACTACTCCAGGCCAACTCGTAATCGATCAACCTGTCGGCGTCCAGGGTTTCGGCATCCAGCTCTTCAAGACTGAACATCAGTTCGCGATTGAGCGTAATCAGGGCACCGATGTCGTCATCACCGTAGGGCTTTAACTGATCCGCATAGGTATCACGACCCACCTCGACGGCCTGCTCCGGGTGATAACGAAACCAGGCTTTGTAATAGCAATCGAGGATAGCATCGAAGCGGTCGGCGATTTTCTGGGGATCATGCATGGTTTCAAGTTTCAAGACGAAAGACGAAAGACGAAAGATAAAAGATAAAAGATAAAAGATAAAATCAAAACAGTTTCCCGAATCGTCTTGTATCCTTAGTCATTAGTCCTTCGTCCTTAATCTGCTTCTAGAACTTCAAAATCATGCGTCATTTCAGCTGCTTTCGAGAGCATTATTGATGCTGAGCAGTATTTCTCCGCCGATAATTTCACGGCCCGTTCAACATGCTTTTTGCTCAAGTCTCGCCCAGTGATGATAAAGTGGACATGGATATGGGTAAACACTGCCGGTACGGTACTGGCACGTTTTGCTTCAATCACTGCCTTGCAGTTTGTGACATCCTGCCGGGATTTTTTCAGCATCAGCATAACGTCAATGGATGAACAGCCGCCGAGACCCATCAGCAGTATTTCCATTGGTCTGGAACCTCTGTTTTTACCACCGACGTCGGGGCTGGCATCAATCAGAACTTTATGTCCACTGTCGCCGCGGGCCTCAAAGGCCATGCCATCCAGCCAGTCTACTTCTACCCTCATTAGGGTACCTCTATATATTCATGAATAATCATATTGAACCCAAAACCTGCCATCTCTGCGTTAATAATCTTCGCAATAGCTAGCTATTACGTGCGATCCTTGCCTTGATATGACAGATTTTGAATCTCAATCTGACGTATCCAGAATAAATAGAGGTACCCTCTACCCTGTTTCAAACAATTGTGCCAGTCTATCGCCAGGTTGCTCTGCTCGCATGAATTCCTCTCCAATAAGAAAGCTGTGTACATTGTGTGCCAGCATGGTTTCAATATCGTCACGCTGATGGATGCCACTTTCGGTAATGACTATTTTGTCATCCGGTATCGCTGGCAACAGCTCAAGCGTGGTATCCAGGCTGGTTTCAAATGTTCGCAGGTTTCGATTATTGATACCGACCAATGTAACATCCAGTTTCAGTGCACGCTGCAACTCTTCAGCATCATGCACCTCTACCAGTACAGCCATGTCAAGTGAATGGGCAAGTTCAGTAAATCCCCTCAGCTGATCATCATCCAGCGCGGCCGCTATAAGCAATATGCAGTCACCACCGATTAGACGCGATTCATAGACCTGGTAGTGATCAATGATAAATTCCTTGCGCAGCACCGGTAGCTTGCAGGCATCTCTTGCCAGCTTAAGATAGGCATCATCACCCTGGAAGTATTCGACATCGGTCAGTACCGACAAACAGGCTGCCCCGGCCTGCTCATAACTGCGGGCAATCTGTGCCGGGTCAAAATTCTCACGTAACACGCCTTTGCTTGGAGAAGCCCTTTTAATTTCTGCAATAACCGCAGTTTCCCCTGCCTCAATCCGTTGTCGTATGGCGTCAAGGAAATCCCTGGCTGGAGCGATATCCTTTAGTTTTTGCTGAATCTGCATCAATGGCAGCCGCTGCTTTCTCTCAACAATTTCCAGTGCCTTGGTATAGAGTATCTTCTGTAATATGTCAGCAAGCTTACTCATGAGATCAGGTTTCCTAAGCCTGGAATTGATTTGTAATGCTGACCAACTGCTGCAGACGTTCTGCTGCGGCACCACTGGCGAGGACTTGCAGTGCTCGCTCCACTCCAGCATCCATTTCATCAGCCAGCCCCGCAGCATAAATAGCCGCGCCGGCATTTAGAGCAACAATATCCCGTGACGCACCATCAACGTTGGCCAGCACATCCCGCATCATCTGCAAGCTGCTCTCGACGCCCTCTACCTTGATAGTTTCTACAGGCTGAGTAGTCATGCCAAACTGTTCCGGGGTCAGGGTGTAGGTACTTATTGCTGAGTCATGCAGCTCAGCGACATACGTCGGTGCCGAGATACTGATCTCATCCATGCCGTCTTCACCATGTACGACCAGTACATGCCGACTACCGAGTTTTGCTAACACCTCAGCCAGTGGCTCCAGCAAGTCTTTTGCAAATACCCCTAACACCTGATTCGGTGCCCCGGCAGGATTGGTTAATGGCCCCAGCACATTAAAAATCGTTCTTACACCCATCTCTCGACGAGGACCAATAGCATGCTTCATGGCACTGTGATGCAAGGGCGCAAACATAAAACCAACACCGATCTCATTTACACATTCCGCCACCTGTTCAGGTGTCAGATCCAGCCTGACCCCAGCCGCTTCCAGTACATCAGCACTACCACTGTTACTGGATATAGAACGATTGCCATGCTTAGCCACCCTGCCACCGGCTGCCGCCACAACTAGCGCGGAGGTTGTGGAGATATTAAAAGTCCCACTGGAATCTCCGCCTGTGCCACAGGTATCAACCAGATGATCAGGTGTAACATTCACATGGGCAGCAAGCCCACGCATCACCTCTGCAGCCGCGGCAATCTCTTCAACTGTTTCGCCTTTGCAGCGCAGCCCAATTAAAAAACCACCAACCTGTGCAGGCGTGGCCTCTCCGGTCATGATCAACCACATAACATGTCGCATCTCACTCGCGGCCAAATTCTTGCCCGAGATCACGTGTTGAATGGCGGTTTGCATATCCATGTTTTATTCCTATAAATGTTTTTTAGTTCCAAGATCCAAGTTCCAAGATCCAAGTAAAAGCAAAAAAATTACCGGCATGGTTTTAGCTTGGATCTTGGAACTTGGATCTTGGAACTTCTTCATTCACTTTTTGCCAGAAAATTCGCTAGCAACGCATGCCCCTGATGCGTCAATATCGACTCCGGGTGAAACTGTACACCCTCTACATCCAGTGTTGTGTGCCGTACGCCCATGATCTCATCATCATCGGTCCATGCAGTCACTTCCAGACACTCGGGTAATGTTTCCCGCTCGATTACCAGTGAATGATAACGGGTCGCCTGCAGGGGGTTTTCCAGTCCCATAAAGATACCACCATCCCTGTGATGGATCATCGAAGTCTTGCCGTGCATCAGGGTTTTTGCACGAATGATGTTCCCGCCAAAGGCCTGGCCGATACTCTGATGGCCGAGACAGACGCCGAGTATAGGT
Source organism: bacterium BMS3Abin11 (assembly GCA_002897635.1). Classification (NCBI taxonomy): domain Bacteria; species bacterium BMS3Abin11. The sequence continues at coordinate 19,003 of BDTD01000033.1, forward strand.
ACCCGTCCACTGAACCGTTTGATCACTTCGACCGAAACACCTGCTTCATTCGGGGTACAGGGGCCGGGCGAGATGACAATACGTTCTGGCTGCATTGCCTCTATCTCATCGAGGCTGATCTTGTCATTTCGATGGATGTGGACATCGGCACCTAGCTCGCCAAAGTACTGCACCAGGTTATAGGTAAAGGAGTCATAATTATCGATCATTAATAACATATCCATGCCTCCTTAACTCAGTTGCCTGAAGCCGCCTGCAGCCATTGCTACGGCACGGAAGGTTGCTCTGCCCTTGTTCAAGGTCTCTTCCCATTCCATTTCGGGCTTGGAGTCCGCAACGATGCCGGCACCCACCTGTATATTCAGCATGCCATCCTTGATTACCGAGGTACGAATGGCAATAGCGGTATCCATATTTCCATTCCAGCCGAGATAGCCCACCGCACCAGAATAGACACCACGCTTAACAGGTTCCAGTTCATCGATGATTTCCATCGCCCTGATTTTCGGTGCGCCGCTGACGGTGCCTGCGGGAAATGTTGCTTTTAGTACATCGATGGCATCAAACTCCTGACGAATATCGCAGACCACATTGGAGACGATATGCATGACGTGCGAATACCTCTCTACAACCATGCGCTCAGTCAATTCCACACTGCCAATTTCGGCGATACGACCGAGGTCGTTACGCCCCAGGTCTACCAGCATAAGATGTTCTGCCAGTTCTTTGGGGTCAGCCATTAAATCCTGTTCCAGCTGTAAATCCTCTGCATCAGTTTCGCCTCGTGGCCGAGTGCCTGCTATAGGACGTACAGTTGCTTTGCCTTCATCGACCTGCACCAGAATCTCCGGTGACGAACCGACCACCTGAAAGTCGCCCAGATTCATGTAATACATATATGGCGAGGGGTTCAAGGTCCGCAGAGCGCGGTACAGGTCTAGTGGTTCACCCTCATAAGTGATGTTCATGCGCTGCGATAACACCACCTGCATGATATCACCTGCTCGAATATACTCTCGCGCCCGCTCAACCGCCTGCATATATGCCTCACGGCTAAAATCAGAATGGAAGTCATCCTCGTTTATCTCACAGGCTGATATTTTGCCCTGATGAGACAGGGGCTGGTCAAGCTGGCCAACAAGTTCATCAATACGCTGCCAACCTGATTCCCATGCATCACTCAGGCGCGGGTCAACATTAATGACAATAAACAAACGACCCTTGAGTTTGTCGAAAATAAGTATCTCATCAGATACCATCAATAACATGTCGGGTGTCTGCAATGGGTCTGGATGCCTGTTGTCTCCCAGGCCGGGTTCAATAAAGCGAATGGTATCGTAGCTAAAATAACCCACCAGACCACCGGTAAAACGGGGCAGACCTTCGATATCTGGAGCACTGAAACGCTGTTGATATTCTCGCACAACGTCAAAAGGATCATCAGCTGTCAGCGACTCTATAATCTCGCCATCTTCGAGTATTTCTACTCTGTGCCCGAAAGATCGCAACTGTCGTCTCGCAGACAAGCCAATAATGGAATAGCGACTGGCCTTCTCACTGCCGGAGACTGATTCAAACAGATAGGAATACTCACCGCCGGCAAGCTTTATGTAAGTGCTTAATGGAGTATCGAGATCCGCCAATACTTCACGCACCAGCGGGATGCGCGTGTAGCCGCTAGCGGCATAGGCATCAAATTCAGATTTTTTTATAGACATGGGAAAACATTACCTAAAAACAAATTAACAGGATAAAACGAATAAAAACGCATAGCGCCTCACCATCGCCAGATCCATGCCTCCTGTTTTTTGATCATGCTTTCCATTTGTAAGGATGTCTCTTCAATTCAGCAAATTGATATGCTGATCCAGTATGTCCAGTGAATCTATCACACCCTGTGTCTGCAGGGTAGTAAGATCGACACCCTGATTGTAACCATAATTAACACAGATAACTGGCATACCGGCTGCGATGGCTGCCTTGACATCATTGGCTGAGTCGCCGATCAGCACTCCCTGCTGCGGGGTAATGCCAAAATTCTCACAGGCATACGTCAGTGGTAATGGATCCGGTTTCTTACGTGGCAATGAATCACCGGAGACCACCAGCTCAAAATAGCCATCGAGTTTCAGGTCGGCCAGCAAGGGCAGTGTGAAAGATTCTGCCTTGTTGGTGACACAGGCCAGCCTGAAACCAGCCGATTTAAGCTTATCAAGGCCGGCTACAACCCCGTCATAGGGTCGGCTTTTGGCTGAGACATTTTCACCATAGGCTTCGAGAAACAGCGCATAGCCTTTGTCATAATCATCACTATCCGGCTCAGCGTTCATGGAATCCGTCAGGGCGCGTTTGACAAGGCGGCTGACGCCATTGCCAATCCAGCCGGACACCTTGTCCAGCGGCCATGTATCACGTCCCATGCGCTCGAGCATGATGTTAACGCTGTCGGCAAGATCCGGTGCGGTATTGATCAGGGTTCCATCAAGGTCAATCATGACCATTTTGACGGGTATTTTATTTGTCATAACAATATTTACTAGTGAAAATCAGCTTAAGATAAAAGCCGCTTTGTGTGTTCGTAAGAGCATCGTCTCGGCGCGATTGTGATTAGGGCTGATAAATCAATAAAAAAAATCGCGCCGAGACGGCGCTTACAGCATGTCATTGGCAATTGAACAAAGTACTAGTCGACTTTCGCAAGCTCTGCGCGCATAGCCGCAACTACCGTTTCGTAATGGTGTGGATCCGCTTCATTGGCCGCACCAAAAATCGCAGAGCCCGCTACAAACATATCGGCGCCAGCCTCGGCGATTTCACGGATATTATCAATTTTGACTCCACCATCAACTTCCAGGCGAATGTCTCTGCCGGAGGTATCAATCAGTTTTCGTACCTGTTGTAATTTTGTCAGTGTGGAGTCAATGAAACTCTGCCCACCAAAGCCAGGGTTTACAGACATCAACAAAATCATGTCAATCTTGTCCATGACATATTCAAGAACATCCAGCGGCGTCGCCGGGTTAAATACCAGGCCTGCCTTGCAACCTTCACCTTTTATCAGCTGCAGACTACGATCGATATGCTCGGATGCTTCCGGGTGGAAAGTGATATAGGTGGCACCTGCTGCTGCGAAATCAGGAATAATACGATCAACAGGCTTAACCATCAGGTGCACATCAATATCCGCAGTTACACCGTGCTTACGCAGTGCGTTACAGACCAGCGGACCGATAGTCAGGTTGGGAACATAGTGGTTATCCATAACATCGAAATGCACAACATCGGCACCGGATGCCAATACATTGTCGACTTCTTCGCCAAGTCTGGCGAAATCTGCGGACAGGATTGAAGGTGAGATAAGGAAATCTTTGGCCATCGTGATACTCCCTGGTGTTCTGGTCGAGACTGGGTCCAGTAAAAAAATAGAGGCGCGACTTTACCCTATTTGGGGTGGTTTTTCAGTATTTCGTGTGAATCCAGGGGTAAAATCAACCATCCACAAGAAGATTGCGCAAATCGATAATGGCGGCATTGGCCCGCGAGATATACGATGCCATCACCAGTGAATGATTGGCGACAAAGCCAAAGCCGCTACCATTCAGGATAATCGGGCTCCAGATAGGGTCCTGGGTGGATTCCAGTTCTCGAATGATCTGGCGCAGGCTGACGACGGCATTTTTCTTGCGCAGTACCGGTTCAAAATCAATCTCAACCGCTTTCAGAAAATGCAGCAATGCCCAGGCAGCGCCACGTGCCTCGAAGAAATTATTATCAAGTTTGGACCAGGGTGTTTTAACTTCCAGATTTTCGGGGGTCGGTGTTGATTGGGTCGCCGCTGCATCACCGGCCATATCTGTATTCACACGCGATTGACCGACACTGGCCGATAAACTTTGAGACAGACCGCCGAGTCGCTTTTCGACCGTTCTTAACCAGTTTACAAGGTTGTCTGCACGGGCATAAAACTGCGCATTGGTGACATCGGTATCGACCAGCCGAGAAAGGTAGGACTCCAGTGCATCTATTCCTATACTATAGGAGCCTTCGGCTGACGGGAACACCCAGGATTCATTATTGATGTTAAATTGTGGCTCAGCCACCATCAGATCCTTATCTTCCAGTGATTGCGACTGCGAACGACTCATATCATTCCGTAATGCGCGCGCTAAATCCCGTACCTGCACTAAAACACCAAACTCCCAGCTCGGCATATTATCCAGAAATACTGAAGGTGGCAGGACATCATTGCTAAGAAAACCGCCGGGCTTGTCCAGCAGTGTTTTACTAACAGAAATCAGTGCGGCTGTTGTGACACTGCCTGGTGGAAGCTTCGCGCCCTGTTCGAGACCAACCAGCTGCCGTGCATTGTCCTGCACATCAAACTGATCAGGAGTACGGCTCCAGTATATGGCCAACACCAGCATCAGAATAAAAAATAATAGCGATGCCATACCAATCGACCATCGCAGACCTTTTTCTTTCCAGGTCGCGGGTTTTAGCGCACTGCCGACTGCGCTACCTGCTGCCTTTGCCTGTTGCTGGAGTTTGTTATTCATGTATGCTTGTCCGATGGTTGGAATTTAACAAGGCCTGTCACAACACTCTGCCCTTAACTATTCTTACTCTATCATGTATATGCTGCTCTTCCTGAAAATCACAATAAAATGAAAGTACTTCGCTATTTACTGGCCGCAGGCATTGTTCTGCTGTTTCTGCTGCTGGTGGTAATCACAGGCATGGTGGGTGATACCTTACTCTCTCTATGGGACAGGCTGCAGACAGCCCCCTGGTATATTGCCAGCCTTTTCGCTTTCATTTTGCTGGTCTTTAGTAGTGCCAGTGCTGTCATACTCTGGAAACTGCTTGGCCCGGCAAAAAAATCCGTGGCAAAAAAAGTGTTATTAGATGAAGCCAGCCTGCAACAACGCATAAAGGATGCTGATGAGAGTGGCATTGAAATTAACGCTGCCAGAGAAGAATTGCGTAAACTTTATCAGCGGCGAAAAACGGGTAAACTCTACATCGCACTGACCGGTGCCATCAGCACTGGCAAGAGCAGTCTGGTCAATAGCCTGCTGCCCGATGCAGAAGCACATTCCGAGGTAAGCGGTGGAACGACCCGAAAAATTATCGAGTACCACTGGCTGACACCCTCTGCAGATGAAGTCATTCTCATTGATATGCCCGGCCTGCTGGATGCTGCAAATGATGAGCTGAGTCATATCGCCCGTAGTGAAGCCATACGAGCGCATCTGGTTATCTATCTCTGCGACAGTGACCTGACTCGCCAGCAATTACATGAACTGAAACTGCTGGCAGAACTTAAAAAGCCACTGATACTCGCTCTCAATAAGAGTGACTGGTACAGTGACGAGGAAAGGCAGCAAATACGCCAACGACTGCGCGAACACACTGCAGATATTTCTGATATCACTATCGTAACTATTCGCACCCAGACCGAGAAACAGGTCACTATAGAACTGCCAGACGGGACTGAAACGAGCGAACTTCGTTGTACAGAACCTGATATAAGAGAACTTGCACGCGCCCTGCAGCATCGCATCGATAGCGACCCTGAAAGACTTGAAAAATTACGTGACAGTGCCATCTTCAGTCTTGCATCTGGCTGCCTTGATGAAGCAGAACTAAAGCAGCGGGTAGAAAAAGGGCAAGTTCTGGTTCGCAACCATACACGCAGTGCAGTTGTTGGCGCGATGGCTGCAGTCAGTCCCGGTACAGATATCTTGATACAGGGGGCTCTTGGCATTAGCCTGATAAAAAACCTCTGTTCCTTATATGACATTCCAGTCAGCCAACTTGAAATAGACCGACTATTAAAACTTGGACAGTCCCGGCTTAATCGTCACATTGCTCTAATCATGGCCGTGCTTGGTAATGCACTGAAGGCATTTCCAGGTCTTGGTACACTGGCTGGTGGCGCCCTGCATGCAGTAACCTATGGCATGATATTTGACGCACTGGGACGCAGCCTGAACGAGATACTTGCAAGTCGCGGCGAGTTGGCAACTCTGCCGGTAATTAACCGATTCACGGAGAACCTTGGTGATCAACTGGAAAAACGTAGCAGCGACATTATCCGGCTGGTCCTGGAATCCAGGGACAAACAGGAAAAATAAACCTGTTAAGTCTGCAAAAGCTGTTACGAAATCGGCGGCAGATAGATCGGCTGACCATCACCTTGCCCTCGCACGAAACAGCCTGTCGCGTTTACTGGAAGATGAACACATCCCTCAGTCTGTCCGTGAAGGTCTGGATGTGGAATACCAGGGCATACAGGAGTTGCTGGACAAGATAGAAAACAATGAAATTCACATTGCCGTTATGGGGCGCGTCAGCGTTGGCAAGTCCTCACTTCTAAATGCCATGCTGGGCAGTAGAGTTTTCTCAACCAGCCCGCTACACGGTGAGACACGAAAGGTTGATCGCAGCGCATGGCAATCCTATGACAGTGGTGGTGTATTCCTGATCGACACACCCGGCCTGGATGAGGCAGACGGCTTGCAACGCGAACAACTGGCGATTGAAGCCGCTGCGCAGGCTGATCTTATCCTCTTTGTCGTCGACGGAGACCTGACACAAAGCGAACTGGACAGCATGAAAATTCTACACCGGCAAAGCAGCATAATACTGCTGGTATTAAATAAAATAGATCGCTACAGCCCTGATGAACAGCAACAGCTACTGCAATCTTTGGCCACACACACGGCAGGCATCATATCTGACGAAAACATTCTAAGCAGCTCCGCAGCACCGCCGGTACAATCCATAATCACAGTTGACAAAACAGGAATTGAATCGAAAACTCTACGTGAACCTGAGCCTGATGTTTCTGCACTGACAACCCGCCTGTGGCAGATAATCGAACAGGATGGTCGCAGCCTGGCTGCACTGAATGCCAGCCTGTTCGCCGCACATGTCACGGATAAAGTATCAGCAAAAATACTTCAAACACGCAGAGGGCTGGCGGAAAAAGTAATTCATTACTACAGCATTGCAAAAGGAATCGGCGTCGCTGCCAATCCCATACCGCTTGCTGATCTAGCTGCTGCCGCCGCTTTGGACAGTGCGCTGGTCTATCACCTGTCACGTGTCTATGACCTGCCGATGAGCCGGCGTGAATCAGGCAGACTGGTCGCCGCCATATTTGCCCAACTGGCTGCCCTGATGGGAGCCATATGGACCGTACACCTTGCCTCCAGTTTACTCAAACTCGGTAGTGGCGGACTCTCCACTGTGTTGACAGCCACCTCCCAGGGAACCATTGCCTATTATGGCACCTACCTGGTTGGACAAATTGCCGAACGCTATCTCGAAAAGGGAAAATCCTGGGGTGAAGGCGGCCCAAAACAGGTTACTGAAGAGATCATGGCCAATATAGACAAGGATTCAATTATTGAAAGCGCCAGAGAGGATATATTGATGCGAATTAAGGGGAAGGTATAGATTCAGTTTTTTTAGCTTTTAGCCTGAGACTTACGACTTAGATTTTACGTAAATCGTAAAACGTAAACCATTAAAAATTATTTTCTAAATACCTTCATCCAGCGCCAGAAATTCAACAACCCTGCCAGTGAGGCAGCGACATATGTGAAGGCCGCTGCACGCAGGATCTTTCTCGCCTGTCCATATTGCTCAGGCAACAGATACCCCGACTCAAGCATAGGCAGCGCCTTCTGAAAGCTGGCATCCAGTTCGACAGGCAGTGTGATCAACTGTACAAGCAGGCCAATACCCATAACAAGAAATGCCGCTAAGAGTGTTATCATTCCAACGGCGGGCACTCGTGTGATGACAGATAGCAACGGCACCATAAACAACAATAATGAACCCACTTTCTGCCCACCCACGGCCAGTTTTGCAAACCGCACCCGCCACTGGAACAGCTTCTCTCTTCTGGCATCCTGAATCGCATGGCCGACCTCATGTGCGGCAATCGTAATCGCTGTCAGCGTCTGCCCATTAAAGCGATCCTCGCCCAGACGGACTGACTTTGCAATCGGGTCGTAGTGATCACCTTCGCCCGTGATTTCCACTTTCACTGCCTGCAGCCCAAACCGGTCAAGCAGATGCCGTGCCAGCTCCCCACCTGTACCGGTAAAATTCTGTTCTGGCTTGCGGTTATAATGATTTAAAACGGTACTTACCCAGTATTGGGGGCCAAAAATCAATACCACTAGAACGATGAGGATAATTACTGCATACATGTGATTGTATTGTATAGTGTGCGGGTTAGTAAGTTTGATGATTACTGTCTGCCTGAACCGTGGTTAATTGTAACCTTTCCGGTCACTTAATCCGGGGGGGAAATGAAACAGCGCTATGTTTTCGGCATGCGCGTCGGACATTTTATGCCGATCTTTCAGATAAAGGGTATTGACTATATTAGTATCTTATAATATAGTTATAGCCTCATGGTAGGAATGTAATAGACACGCTGGGAAAACATCTGTTATGGGGATCCCGGCAAACAACTTTAATTTTATTATTTGGAGATTTTCAAATGAAACTCGTACAAATTGTATCAATTGCAGCTCTGATGAGCATGTCAGCTGCATCTTCAGCCTTCTGGGGCAACGGTTATGACAATGGTAATGGCTATGGTAATGGCTACGGCAATGGTTATGGTAATGGCTATGGCAACGGTTATGGCAATGGCAGTGGCTATGGCGACACACGTGGTCGGGGTCGTGGCTACGGTAATGGCAACCTGAATGGCGACGTTGGTGGTGAATTCAACATGACCTTCAAAGGCAAGGGTAGTGGACACGGTCGTGGTCAAGGACGTGGCTATGGTTCAGGTTATGGCTCAGGCTACGGCAATGGTTACGGTCGTGGTTACAATGACTACCGTGGGAATTACCGTGGCAACTACTACGGCGGTAACCGTTATGGCTCTGGTGGGTATGGAGCACCATATGGCTATAGTGTTCCTTATGGCTATGGCGCCCCTATGATGCAACGCCCTCCAATGATGCGAGCTCCTGCTGCTGCACCAGCACCAGCAGCCGCTAAAAAATAAGAATCAGGGATTCTTATTGCTGAAAAGGCTCGTGCGGGTAACCGCACGGGCCTTTTTGTTTTTTGTAGGAACATCCTCCTCGGCGCGATTATTTTAGACATAAGATATGTGATTAAGGATTCGAGATAAATGATGAAAGAATTGGAACTTGATTTTTTCTTAATCTTTTATCCTTAGTCCCGAGTCTTTGGTCCTTTTTTTGAATAAAACATCGCGCCGAGCAACGCTTATACAATAATCAAAAATAATACCCAAGTTCAATCTGCAGAAAATCATCCTTGGCAAAAGATTTTAGCGACTGATCCAGTCTATCTACCAGGAATTTACTGGCCTGAATTGAGAGTTTCCAGCTATTACCAATTCTGCGATTGGCCTCCAGACTGATCAAATAGCTGTCATGGTGCCGGTCCTTGATTACTCCCAGCAGCACATCGCTGCTTTGCTCATCATTCAGAGTCAGTCGAAGGCCTGTCATGATGTCATCTTCAAATGGCGTGGTGGCCAGTTCACCACGTGAATCATAGAGATATTCCATCACCAGGCCCAGATCGGCGCTACCGGCAACACCATAAAACGTGTATTCAAAGCCACCTGTAGCGCGTCGATATTTTGCATAGTTGCCATCCAGGTTTATGGCCTCCAGCTTCCACAACCAGCTGCCCCTGGCCAGCTGTATATCCAGCCCTGCCTGATTGATAATCTGGTAAAACGGTGCCAGCACAATCTCGCCATTGTACCGGGCAGGCGATAGCAGTGGCTCCCTGCTGGTACCGCGAAACCATGATAAACCAATATCCATATCGCCGATGGTATGCGACCATCTAGCTGCCAGGTCAACATGTTTGTCTTTCTGTGATGATTCATAGCTAGTCAGATTTTTTTCAACACGTGGGATAATGCGGGGGCGACCTTTAACGCCAGCAAATGTCCGTTCGCGGAAACCGGGCAGGACAAATAAGTCGACGGTACCCCAGTCACGGATAAGAGCGAGCCTGGCCATAGGCTGACCGAGTTTTTCCTCCTGATCGAAATCTTCAACCAGATCGGTCTGATTAATTATATCGACAATATGCCAGGCCTCGGTGACACCCCAGTAAACCTTGCTTATGCCAAGCGTCCACTCATAGTCCCTGGCAATAAATGACCATGACAGCTCTCTGATATCGGCATGAGTACGTTCGTCATCCCCCTGGTCCAGACGAACAAATGGAATAAAACTAATGTTCTGCTTACCACCCTCCCATTCGTGATACATTTCAGGTTGTGCCGCGATGGAAAAATTATTCCCATGTTGCCGGGGATCAGCTGGATCCTCAAGAAACAGCCTTTCCTGAATTCTAACATTGCCCCGCCAGCTGACAGACTCAGACTGTGCTGGTGATGACATCACCAGCAGAAACCCGGTCAGCAACAGAATTTTTTCACTAACGCGCACGTTTTAATGAATTGCGGTCAAAGTCGCGGTCGGTATACCCGTTATTGAAGCTATAATCACTAAAGATCAGCAAGGTGCTTTTTCCGTTCTGGTGATTAACCATTTGCATACGATCAGCTCGCCAGTATTTGTTCAGGTACTGTTTATAACCGGTCAGTGTCAAGGTCTTAAGCAGTGAATTCTTGCGATCATAGAATTCCACTTTTAACGGTTGATAGATTGTCTTGTCACCCCAGACGATCTGCCTTGTATAGCCCGAATATTTATCCACCGGCACCCGCTCAATTACATAAACATCTTTACCGTCAAGTTTTTCATCCCGTAGCCATTTATAGGTATATTTATCCACTTCCTGAGAAGACATATCCTCGAAGGCAAACTCACTGCCCATAAATGGTCCAGACTTGTTTTTGGATGCAATACGTTTAACGCGCCTCAGCGCCGGCAGGTACAGCCACTGATCATCCGGTTTATTGACATGGGTAAAGCTTAAAAAAGCAGTACCCTTAATGTCAGCAGGGGTATCAAAAATAATTATCGATTTATCACCATCACCCGTCACCTCCAGCTCTCGACCACGAATTTGACGGCGACTCTCCTGCCCGTGTTTGTTTCGCAATATCATCACCAGAGACTGTTTCTGGTCACCCCAACCAGTATCCAGTTCATCTGCTTTTTGTGCGATATTAAGTCCTTTTTCTTCTGCTGTGATGGCCCAGGCCGGTGTGATGAACAGGCTAAGAAGAAGCAGTAGCAGTGGTATTTTTTTCATTAGATTTTTCCTCAATTTTCATAAGCAGGGTTGGTAACAGCAGGAAGTCAGCGAGTAAGGCCAGTGAAATAATTAGCGCTGTCAGGGTGCCCATACCGGAGTTAAGTTTGAATGAAGACATGGCAAGAATCAGAAAACCGGCGATAAGTACCACTGAAGTCACCAACATGGCTCGCCCGACACTGACAAAGGCATATCGCACTGCTTGCTCAGGATCATAGCCCTTCTCCGAACGGGCACGTTTGTATTTAGTCATATAGTGTACGGTATCATCAACAACAATACCCAGGGTCATACTGGATACGATTGATAAACCCAGACCGACTTCGCCTACCAGCAGGCCCCATATGCCAAACCCCATGGCAGCCGGCACCAGATTAGGCACCATTGATGCCAGGCCTAGCTTGAACGAACGTAGCGCCAGAATCATGATAAATGAAATAAGAATCAGGGCAATCGTTGTGCCCATCAGCATGCTAATAATATTACGTTTTCCTATATGGGCGAACATCAATGATGGCCCGCTGGCAGCAGCCGCCTTTATGTAGTGGGCATTCTCAGCCAGCCACTGGTCGGATCGCTTCTCAAGGTCCAGCATTTCATTGGTCGACAGTGTTTTGAATGTGACGACCATCCGTGTTGCTGATTTATCGACATTGATCTGATTATTAAGGTCCAGCCCGTAGGGCAGTGACATTTCATACATTAATAAATACTGCGCAGTGAGATTTCGTTCGTCTGGCAAACGATACATTTCCTTATTATCGCCATGCATATTCTTGTTCAGGCGCTTCATAATATCAGTAAGGACATTGACGTGTATCGTTTCAGGCTGCCGCCTGAACCAGTTGGCAAAATCTTCCAGCTCCTGTAGGAATTCCGGCTGACTGATTCCACCCGGCTGCCCTGACTCAATGGAAAATTCCATGATGTACATACCGGTAAGGTTGTTTACTGTAAAGTCTGTTGCAACACGAAAGGGAATGGATTCATCAAAATACTCAAGGAATACATCATTCAATTCATTACGTGGTATAAAGGCAATGAGTATCAATACCAGCCCAGCCATGGAAGGTAGAATTTTATGACGATGGTTGACGACAAAATCACCAATCCAGATCATCAAACGATCCCCTTTTTCATGCTGTTTGTGCACCCTTACCGGAAGCAGGCTTAATACCGCAGGCAGGAATGTGACGGCAAGCAGGAATGACACCAATACACCGATAGCAACAAAATTGCCCAGGTGGTTAAAAGGTGGCACATCTGAAAAATTCATTGAAAGAAAACCAATTGCCGTCGTTATGCTGGTCAGAAAAACAGGCTGCAGATTAATTCTCAGGCTTTCGGTCAGGGCGTGTTTCTTCTCCATCCCCTCGCGCATATGGTGGTAAAAAGTTACTAGTACATGAACTGAGTTGGCGATTGCCACGGTTAAAATAATCGTTGGTGCCGATGCGCTCGGTGGTGTAATCGGGTACCCAAGATACCCCCCGGCACCCATCGCCGAAACGATGGACATGACAATCACAACCATGGTCATCACCGTACCGGCAAAGCCACGTATCATCAGCAATAACACCAGCATCATAATGCCAAAACTTAGTGGCACCAGGGTTTGCATATCGTGAATAGATGCCTCAGAAAAGGCATTGTTCATTATGACCATACCAGTCATATATATCTTCAGGAAGGGATACTTTGCTTCTATCTCAGCGGCAATTTTGCGTGCATAAGCAACAGCTTCCGGTGTCTCAGCGGCTTCATTAATACCCGGTAATTGTACTGTTACATTGACTGCAGTGACGTGACCACTTTCCGATATCAAACGCCGTACCAATAATGGTTCTGCAAGGGCGATTCTTTTGACTCTTTGCAATTCATTCTGATCCAGTGCGCCGGCATCTTCGACCAGGTCAGCGACCATCAGGTCGTCACCTTCTGCTTCTGTATACTGAAAATTGGTTACCGAATCAACACGCGATGAATAGGGTACCTGCCAGGCCTTTTCCGTCAATTCAGCTACCGCAGTCAATACTTCTTTGGTAAAGACTTCACCTTCTTTCGGCGCCAGCACGAACATAATATTATCGTTTTTGGAATAGGTGTTTTCCAGCGCCTCAAAAGCAATACGCTGTGGATTATCCTCACTGAAAAACACCCGGTAATTCGTTGTCATTGAGAGGTTTTTTCCGCCACTCGCGAGAATACCGACCAGCAGCAAACTGAAAAAGATTATCAGCCAGCGAAACTTTAAAACCCACTCAGCAAAATTCCTCTCAAAATTTTTCATCAAGCTAACCTTTGTTTTTATCCTTATTTCTTTTTCAATCCAGTAAGTATCAGGCTCACTAGATTGACTGCCATTTTTTCAAATTCTTCGATGGGAAAAAGCTGCATAAAATACGGTGTTGAAAACATGATTGTTGCTTTGGCAACAGCCGAAGCAGACTCTGCAATATTATCAATTTGAAATTCACCGGCATCGATTCCCTGTTGAAGAATAGAGGTTATCTATTGTTCATTTTCCCTGTTTTTTTGTGTATCAACTGTGGGGAATATTCAGATTTTACGTTTTACGGGTTACGTATAATGGATTACGGGTTATAGGATACAGGTTATGGGTTTTGAATTTCCGTAAAGTGTAATACCTGATACGAAATACCTTCAGTGAATAACCCGCTGCCAATTTCCATCAGCAAGTTCGGCCCCATACTCCAGCCTCCGACAGCGCTATTCAATCTCTGTCTTCAAGAGACACGTAATCTCTTCGGGCCTTACCGACAAATAATTGACGAGGGCGCCCGATGCGCTGCTCCGGGTCATCCATCATTTCCATCCACTGCGCAATCCAGCCAACGGTACGCGCCATGGCAAAGACTACGGTGAACATGTTTATCGGTATACCCATGGCGCGCATGATGATGCCAGAGTAGAAATCAACATTCGGATAGAGTTTTCGTTCCTTGAAATAATCATCTTCCAGTGCAATGCGTTCAAGCTCCAGCGCAATCTCAAACAGCGGGTCGTTGTGGTCACCCATATCATCGAGCAAATCGTGACAGGCATCTCTTATCAGCATGGCACGCGGATCGAAGTTTTTATAAATCCGATGGCCAAAGCCCATCAAGCGGTAGCTATCATTCTTGTCCTTTGCACGGGCAACAAATTTGGGAATATTTTCTGCCTCACCTATCTCTTCAAGTGTCCTGATTACCGCCTCATTCGCGCCGCCGTGTGACGGCCCCCACAACGATGCGATACCGGCACAGATACTGGCGAAAGGATTTGCACCAGATGAACTGGCCAGCCTGACTGAAGAGGTACTGGCATTCTGCTCATGATCAGCATGTAGAATCAATATAAGATTCAATGCTCGTGCATGAACTGGATTGACTACATACTCTTCAGTCGGAAGGGCGAACATCATGTGCAGAAAGTTTTCAGAATAATCCAGTTTATTCTTTGGGAAATTGAACGGTAATCCCATCGAGTATTTGTAGCTGTCTGCCGCCAGAGTCGGCATTTTAGCGATTAGTCTATGGGCAGAAATTTCACGATGGCGCGGGTTCGTGACATCAGTCGAGTCATGATAGAAGGAAGACATGGCACCAACAGAACCCAGCATAAATGCCATCGGGTGGGCATCATGACGAAAGCCGCTGTAGAAACGACGCATGCCTTCATGCACCATAGTATGACGGATGATGTTGGCAGTGAAGTTATCGAGCTGTATCTTAGAGGGAAGTTCGCCATTTAACAGCAGATAGCAGACCTCAATATAACTGCTCTTTTCTGCAAGCTGTTCAATCGGGTAACCACGATACAGCAATATACCTTCATCACCATCGATATAAGTAATGTAACTGCTGCAGGTAGCGGTCGAGACAAAACCCGGATCATAGGTGAACATACCCAGGCTCGAATACATATTACGTATATCAAAAACATCCGGCCCATGTGTTCCTGTTTTGACAGGCAAATCAACTTTGTTGCCGGTTCGATTATCAGTAATTGTTACTGTCTGTTGCTTATCTGCCATCTGACACGCTCCTCTCTTAAACAAAAGTCTTTCTTTCCAGCGAATGGGGCCAAAAATAGTGTGAACGGTTTCACCCAAACGAAAATTATAACAGAATAAAAGCCGCCCACATGGCCAGAGAAGCTGTCAAGCATCCCCACGCATCTTCATATCCACTTCACGTTGATCAGCAAAATCAAGCATACGCTGTATAGGGATAAGTGCTTTTTCGACGATTTTATTGTCTATTTCTATAGATTTACCACCTTTTAGAAGTATTTCACGTAATTTATGCAGGGTATTGCTAGCCATCCATGGACAATGTCCACAGGAAACGCAGCTTGCTCCTTTTCCTGCAGTGGGGGCCTCGAATAGCTCTTTATCACCCGCGACAGAACGCATTTTGTAAAAGATGCCACGGTCCGTGGCGACGATAAAGCGTTTTGCATCATTCTGCTGCACGGCATTGATCAACGCAGTCGTGGATCCAACCACATCCGCCAGCTTTATGATTGAACGCGGTGATTCCGGATGTACCAGCACCATAGCGTCCGGAAACTGCTTCTTCATCTGCTTTAATTCTTTACTGCGATATTCGTCGTGTACCACACAGACACCACCCCACAGCAACATGTCGGCACCCGTCTGATACTGAATATAATCACCCAGATGGCGATCAGGTGCCCAGATTATTTTTTCACCCTGATCGTGCAAATGACTAACAATATCCAGCGCAATACCGGATGTAACAACCCAGTCTGAACGTGCCTTGATTTCAGCACTGGTGTTGGCATACACCACCACCTTGCGGTCAGGGTGTGCATCGCAGAACTGGCTGAAGCGATCAATCGGACAGGATAGATCAAGTGAGCAAGTGGCCTCATCATCAACCATCATCACCCGCTTTTCCGGGTTAAGTATCTTTGCCGTTTCACCCATAAACCGCACGCCGGCAACGATCAGCGTATGTGCCGGATGGTCGTGACCAAAACGCGCCATCTCTAACGAATCAGCAACATGGCCGCCTGTTTTTAGCGCCAGTTCCTGCAGGCCATCATCTACATAGTAATGCGCAACCAGTACTGCATCCTGCTGCTCCAGTAGCCTGGAAATCTCAGCCATCAGGCCTGCTTTTTCATCATCACTGATAGGTAGCGGGCAGGAGACCTGTGCTGCCATTTCTTCAATACGGCGCAACTCTTCAGTACTGATAGTCGCATTAATACTTTCGGATGTTGGTTGAGATGACATGGTGAGATTAATATGGAAACTTTTCTCGATTATTCAAGTTCATTCAGGAAGCTGCTCAGCAAGAAGAAAAGTCAGCAAAGCCTTGTGTGTTAGTAGCTAATTATATGCATGGATTTTATAAAATAAACACCCTTTAACCGCAGGGGACGCAGAGTCTCACAAAGGTTTTTTATATTGCTTTAAACTTTGCGAACCTCTGCGTCCTCTGCAGCAAATGGCTTTTGTTCTTGAAACTGAATTCATTTAATATCCAGCACAAATTCAACCAATATAATCTTCACAATAAAACCAACAAAGCCTAGCCCAAGCGCAAGAGATAAAGCGATATAGGCCCATTTCCCTCCGCCAGACTCCTTGCCCAGCTTCCAGATAATAGCGGCCATCCAGAGAATAAAGATCGTCACTGTTATGTTCAGTGCATAATTTTCAAATTCGGCGAGAGTCATAGAATTTTCCAGTATGATCTGATATCAGGATTAATATGTGGGGGAAGAAAATGTTGAAGTGGGCCTATCGTGACTTTTTTATCACTTCGTAGGCGGCCTGGATCTCCTGTGTTTTTTCTGTCGCAATCTTCATCATCTCTTCCGGCAAACCCCTGGCGACCAGTTTATCCGGGTGATGACGCGACATCATTCTACGATAGGCTTTTTTGATTTCACGGTCATTGCTGCTACGGTTAATTTCGAGTATGGCGTAAGCGTCGTCCAGGCTCATGCGGTTGCGGCCAGCAACCCCACCATAGCTTCTTTCAGCACCAGCTGCACCTGCCAGCACATCAAACTCATCTGGAGATATACCCAGTCGACGACAGATATGCAGAAGCACAGCACGCTCTTTCGGGTGCATCACACCATCAGCATAGGCAGCCTGTAACTGGATCTCTATAAAGAGGCGAATCAGGTTCTGGCGGCGACGGCATTCCTGGCGAAACTGCTCGAGAATGGTATCAAGAGGGAAGTCTCGGGCCTTGCCCTGTTGAAACAGGTTTATAGCCACCTTCTGCATCTCTGCATCTAGTCCCATTGATGCCATCACCTGTCGGGCATTGGCAATTTCATCTTTTGAGACATAACCATCCGCCTTCGCGATATGGCCCATGACGGAAAAAGTTGCGGTAAAGAAAGCAGTTTGCACGCGTTCCTGATCACCTGGCGAACCACTGGCCTGTAGCTTCAGGCCTGAGTCAAAATTGTGACCAATCGCCGCCCCAATCAATGCACCCAACGGCCCACCGACCATAAAACCAAAGGTACCACCGACCAGTTTTCCCCACCAACTCATTTCATAACCTCAAGAAAAAACTATTTACCACAAAGGACAGGGGAATCACAGAGAATAAAAGGATGTCAATTATACGCAAAATAAATTCCATGAACTCAATACCGTAGCCATCACTGAACGCTATGACTGAAAATTATAAGCCCAAAAACCTCAGTAACCCCTGCGTCCTCTCAGTGGTGATAAGGTGTTATGCATCAAAAAAACGACAGCATCATGACTTGCCCAACCAGAACCACCAGACAACCAGCGTGATCACAAATAATCCAGCAATATTCACCAAAAATGTCATTGTTATTTCCCCGGTTTCCAAAAACGTAGGCGGTTGGCATTTGTAACGACGGTTACTGATGACATGGCCATCGCTGCACCAGCCAGGATGGGGTTAAGCAGCAGGCCACTAACCGGATAGAGTATACCTGCAGCAACAGGAATACCGACTATATTGTAGACAAAGGCACCAAACAAATTCTGCCAGATATTTTTTACTGTGGCGCGGGACAGCTCTATAGCTGTAGGAACACCACGGATGGAGCCACCCATCAGTGTGATATCGGCGCTTTCTATGGCCACATCCGTGCCGCTACCAACAGCAAAACCGACATCGGCGCGGGCCAGCGAGGGAGCATCATTCAGGCCATCGCCGACCATGGCGACCTTTTCACCTTCAGCCTGTAATTTACGGATTAGCTGCTCCTTTTCCTCAGGCATCACTTCGGCAATGACATCATCAATGCCGACGAGGGCAGCTATGGCCTCGGCCGATGCCCGTCGATCGCCACTCAACATGACCGTGCGAATTTTGAGCCGATGCAGAGCCTGAATAGTGGCCGCAGAATCCTGCTTGATCTGATCTTCAATCAGCAGCACACCCGCAAGAACGCCAGCGCGTGCCAGCAATACAGGTGTTGCAGTGGGGTTGTCAGACTTTGCCAGCAATTCGTTCAGCACACCAACATCCACTGCATGCTCTCGCATGAAGCGCTCATTACCGAGCAGTACTTTTTCGCCCTGGTAAATCGCCATTACCCCCTGTCCCGACACTGCCTCAAATTGCTCAACATCGAAAACAGGAACGCCCTGTTTTTTTGCTGCTTCCATTACGGCTTCTGCTAGCGGATGTTCAGACTGCTTTTCCATACCAGCAGCAAGAGACAACAGCTCCTGCTCATCTCTTGCAGCTAACACATGAATTGTACTGACTTCCGGCCTGCCTTCTGTGATCGTGCCGGTCTTATCAAGCACCACAACCGTCAGCTTCCCCGCCAGCTGCAGCGCCTCACCATTGCGTATCAATATACCGTTCTCAGCAGCCTTACCAATGCCGGCCATAATCGAAATAGGCGTAGCCAGACCCAGTGCACAGGGACAGGCTATGATAAGTATAGTCATCATAGTAACCAGAGCGTAGGCCAGTCTTGGGTCGGGACCGATGTCGAACCATATAAGAAATGTCACTATAGCAATGATCAGGACTGTAGGAACAAAAAGGCCAGCAATACGATCAACCAGGCGACCTATGGCCGGCTTCGTATTCTGCGCATCCCTGACCAGCTCAATGATCCGGGCAAGCACAGTTTCACTGCCTATGTGGCTGGCCTTGAACAAAAAACTGCCACTTTTATTCAATGTACCGCCAATGACGGTGTCACCGATTTTGCGGGAAACTGGCATCGGCTCCCCTGTCAGCATCGACTCATCAATGGTAGAACTGCCTTCGATAATCTCACCATCGACTGGAATTTTTTCACCGGGACGAACACGCACGGTCTCGTCCAGACCGACATCATTGATGGGGATATCGACTTCTTTGCCGTCTCGAACAACACGTGCCGTACGGGGCTGCATGCCGATTAAACGTTTGATTGCCTCAGAAGTTTTGCCTCTGGCGCGCATCTCCAGTGCATTGCCAAGATTCACCAGCGAGATAATCACCAGCGCAGCCTCAAAATAGGCATGCTGTGCCAGGCTGGGAACAATATTGGGGAACAATACAACTGCCATCGAAAATAACCAGGCCGACCCGGTACCCAGGGCGATCAGGGTATCCATATTGGCATTATGGTGGCGGATGGTGCTCAGTGCCCCGGAAAAAAAGTGGCCCCCTGAATAGATAAAAACAGCCAGCGTCACCAGGCCGGTGATTATCCAGAAAATCTGTCCACCCGATGTGGTGACCGGCGGCAGCCAGTCGAGCAGGCCAGCCAGAAATAAAGGGAAACCAACGACGCCTGCCACCACCGTCTTCTTCAACAGGCTGTGATAAAAATCTAGCTCAGCGGCCTCTTTTTCCTCTTCGTCAGCAACGCCGCGCATGACTGCAGCACCGTAGCCCGCAGCTTTAATGGCCTCAACAACATCCTCTACTAAGGCCTCACCTGTATAGCTGGCTGTGTGTTCTGCGAAATTAACTGAAGCCTGCGCAACACCCGGTACCGCAGACAGGGCCCCTTCAACCGCACCGACACAACCGGCGCATGACATGCCGGTCACGGACAGGCGATAACTTTCTTCAGACATTAATCCGCTCTCTCTGCCGGGTAGCCGGCCTCGGTCAAACGCTGCAATGCATCGTCGAGGTTAAAATTCCCAGTCAACACGGCGTTGGCCTGCTGGAGATCAACCTCTACACTCTCCAGTCCAGGCAGGTCTTCCAGTGCTTTTTTCGCATTGGTAACGCAGCCATTACACTTCATGTTGCTGATATTAATCGTCGTCATATACATGCTCCTTTCACCGCGATGTAAAAATAAAAAAATACAGAAATGAAAAAAGGCGTCGCATGCGACACCTTCCTCTGGCCTCCGGCCCAAATATTCATTAAGAATTCAGAAAGCATTTCCAGGCTTGGCGCCTATTGCTTTCAGTATTGTAGCCAATGGACAGAAGCGAGTAAATGCTGATTGAAATAGATTTGCACCAACAAACACCGTTAACCACACCCAATTTGGGTTGTGATACTGGGTTAATACGATACTAATAAGGACCACTGCGCCTGCAAAGGCAAAAACCAGTCTATCGATAGTCATATTCATCACTCCTGAAAATCAACCAGCCAAACAAGACTGGCAATGTTTGTGAATACACTCCTGGGAGAATGCGGGGTCAATGCTGCTGAAAAGATCTTACAGTCTTGTTGCAGCAGGGTTATTATTGCAGAGTTACAGATAACCGTATGTGACTAGATCACAGAAGGTTTGATCTAGTGCCCTGAAAAAGGCCAGCCATTCTCTGCGGAACACGCCTTGCAGCTAATGGCTTCTCGTCACGCTAAAACGTCAAACAATTATAGGACTCTATACTAGAGGGGCGTAGACAGGTGTTTTTTGAGGGCTGCCAGGTCAGAAACCTTTATCACGCCCCGCCCCAGCTTTAACCAGCCGCGGCGCTCAAATTCCTTCAGCTGGCGACTTACTACTTCCCGTGCGGTACCAAGTTCAGCCGCCATTGCATGATGGGTACCGGCCACATTACCCTCATCATCTACCGCATCGAGTAGATACTGCCCCAGCCGTATATCCATGCGCCCGAAGGCAACGTCTTCTACCAGCAGTATTAAATCGGTGATACGCTGGCCGTAACTGGAGAAAACGAAGGCGCGGAAACCCGCGGATCCGGCTACTCCTTCATCAAAACGGGCTACCGGGATACTGATGGCCCGTATATCCGTTTCAGTTATACCTTCAGCAGGGTAGCGCTGGTGACTAAGCAGGCAGGAGGTTGTCAGTATGCAGGCCTCACCGGCACTGACTCTATAGAGTACGATTTCGCGTCCATTTTCTGCCATTTTCTGAACCCTGACAGACCCTTCAATGACGAACATATAATTCTGACAACCGTCGCCATCGCGAAACACTGTTGTACCCGCCGGAATCTCTACCGGGCGTGCTGAATCCAGTACTTTTTGCCAAATCGGGTCATCCAGGCCATTTAATTCTGGAAAATGTGCTAACCACTCGTCAATAACAGTACGATCCAGTCGGGGAGGCTCAGGGACTACAAAATCATCACTTTTGTTCTGCATTGCTCAATTTTCTTCGATGGGCTGCTCTGTTTTTCTGCCCTTCCTGTTCATCTGCAAAGTATCTGTAATCTGTCTATATTTTTTAGTTTAATCAATCGATTTTCTACTTCAATCACACCCTCTTCGTGCAAACTACTCATACGGCGGCTGACGGTCTCCAGTGACAGTCCAAGATAATTGCCAATTTCTTCACGCGTCATTGGCAACCTGAACATGCTTTTCTCTTTATTTGTCAGCATCAATCGCCGATAAAGACTGAACAAAAAACAAGCTACCCGCTGTTCGGCACGCATACTGCCGATGGCCATTAGCATCTCCTCATCATTGTGTATTTCCAGGCTCATCAGGCGAGTGATCTCCTGTTGTATGCTGGGAACTTGCAGGCTGATATTTTCAATATTCTTGTAAGGTAATTCGCAAACTACCGTTTTTTCCAGTGCTACCGCATTACAATTGTGCATGTTGTTGCCAATAGCGTCGAGACCGATTAACTCCCCGGCGAAATGAAAACCGGTGATCTGCTCCCGTCCATCGCGCGTGCTACCGTAGGTTTTGATGGCGCCTGATTTAAGAGCATATAGCGACTGGAATTTATCGCCAGAATGAAAAAGGTAATCACTCTTTTTCAGCTGTGGCCGGCCAGTAACCAGCTCATCGATTAAATTGATCTCCTCCTTGTCGACAGAAACTGGTAAGCACAGGCGCCTTACGAAACAGAATGCACAGGATGAAAAGTCCTTTATCGGTATCACGCTGTGTTCTACTTTTTTTGTTAAGGCCATAGTGCTTCTTCTTTAGGGTTGTCTGAGATACACCATCTTCTACCAGGAAACGGTGTTATATCGCTCAATTTTCATGGTGTCTGACCAGTAATCAGCAGGCAAACCTGCTTTCATTTTCAGGTGAGACAAAAATGATGCGGGTTGAGGGTAATGTTCCCACACCGATGGCAGGAATGTCCCACGATTCCCGCCTTCTGTTAATATTATACCATCCACACCCGGCTGTAGTTGAGAAAGCAACTCCTGTTCAGAGGTAAACACCATCAGCTCCGGCGTGCTCAGGACCGAGATGGATATCTCGATTTCAGCCAGCTCATCTTCTGTTAATGCGTTAAATCGATGGTCACGGAATGCAGCAGCAAAAGCATTTTCGGCGACATCTTCAGACAGGGACCGACAGGCAGTGAGGCTACCGACACACCCTCGCAGCTGGCCATTCTTCTTCAGTGTGACAAAGGAAGCAGCCTGATAATCAGGCAGGTTTTCCCCAGTATCATTTTCAACGATGTAATCATCCACAGAAAGTGGCTCCCCTGTCTTTAGCCCATGACGGATTGATGCCAGGGACAGTTTTTTCAGGCTGTCTTTTTGCTCATCTGACAACACCTGCTGTGGTACACCCTTTTCCTGAAACAGCCATGCTCCGTAACCAACCACCCTGCTTTTGTCTCCAGAAGTATCGCCGGAATTACATAGTCCCACCCGCTCAGGCCACATCTGCCGCCGACGGGCGGTTAACAGCATTCCTGAAACAGGTAGAAAACCACAGGCAAACTCTCCACTCAATACCTGTGGTTGCAGGGTTTCGATAGCATTCGCTGTCTGACTATCCATAGATCGTGCAGTAGCATAATCATGAAAATGACTCAAATCAGAACTAATGACAATCAAGGTGCTATTATCACCCCATAAATAGTCAATCACTTTATCCACCTGGTCTGGCCGTGAATCGCCGACCAGCAATGGAATCAGATAAAAATCTTCCAACACTTCCTGCAGAAAAGGTAGCTGCACTTCCAGACTATGTTCATCACGGTGTGATTGTGGCAAACGCTGAACAAACGGAAATTTTCCCAATACTCCCTCGACAGCATTTTGATCAATCGGGATGGTCCCCAGTGGCGTTTTGAATTCATCGGCCGCAGGGGTGGCAATCCCACGGAAATAAACCTTATGCGCGGGACCGAGCAGGACAACCGTTTTGATTTTCTCGCTAACCATACTTAAAGAAGCGTATGCCTGCGCGGCCAGCTCACCCGAATAGATATAGCCTGCGTGCGGTACAATCATCGCCTTAATCGAAGCCGATGGCCTATCCTTAGATCCCGCCTTCTCTAACAACTCACAGACCGTTTGCCGCAGTACGTCAGGGTCAGCAGGATAAAATGTGCCGGCGACGGCAGGTTCTCTTGTGAGCATGATTCACTTTCCACGATCTATCGATAGTTGGTGCTGTGGGTAATTGTATCATCTGGGTGTGGAGGGGCAATGTGATTTCTTTTTATTTGTTTTTCTGTTAATTCGCAGTGTTTTTCGCCCTTCATGGGCGAGTCACTTTTTCTTTACTTGTCTGTATAGACCGTAGACATAGTTAACACTTGTCTAAAGAAAAGTAATCCAAAGAAAGGACACCCGCATGCTTGCCCCTTTCTTCTGCCTTTCATCCCTCATATGCTAAAGTGCAAAACATTTAGTAAAGTATAAAATGGTATTGTAATAGCCCCATAAAACACCATCTAAAATAGTATCAAATCAGGAAGCTCTATGAGTATGACAAATACAATCACCAGCAGCCTCCACCCGACCCGTTACTGGCACAAAACGGACGACGGTCGAATACAATGCGACCTGTGTCCGCGTTTATGCCGTCTGAAAGAGGGGCAGCGCGGCCTGTGTTTTGTTCGTGCGCGGGAAAATGATGCCATCGTACTAACCACCTATGGACGTTCAAGTGGTTTTTGTGTAGACCCGATCGAGAAAAAGCCTCTTAATCACTTTCTGCCCGGTACCAGTGTGCTTTCCTTTGGTACTGCCGGCTGCAATCTGGCCTGTAAGTTCTGCCAGAACTGGGACATGAGCAAGTCCCGCGAAATGGACACCCTGGCCGATGCCGCATCACCCGAAAAAATTGCTCGGTCTGCACAGCAGCTAGGTTGCCGCAGTGTCGCCTTCACCTATAACGATCCAGTTATTTTTCATGAGTATGCCATTGATATTGCACAGGCCTGCCATGAACTGGGCATCAAGACCGTTGCCGTGACGGCGGGTTACATCATGCCCGAACCACGTGAAGAATTCTTTCGCTACATGGATGCCGCCAACATTGACCTCAAGGCATTCACTGAGAGCTTTTATAAAAGCCTGTGCGGGGCTGAACTGGAAAAAATTCTGGAGACGCTCGAATACGTCAGGCATCATACCAACACATGGCTGGAAACAACCAGCCTGCTAATCCCGGGCAAGAATGATTCCGATGAAGAAATCGACCGCATGACTAAATGGGTGGTCGAACATCTGGGACATAATGTCCCCATGCACTTTTCTGCTTTTCACCCTGACTGGAAGATGCAGGATATTCCTGCCACACCCGAGCTAACCCTTATAAAAGCAAGACGAATTGCTATGGAAAATGGTGTGCACTACGCCTATACAGGCAACATCAGTGATACCGCCAGTGGTAGTACCTATTGTCATAACTGTGGTGTAAAAGTCATTGAGCGCAACCAGTATCAGCTGGGTGACTGGCACCTGGATAAAAGTGGACATTGCCAGAGCTGTGGCACACGAATTCCAGGTGTGTTTGACGGGCCGCCGGGGACATGGGGTGCACGGAGGCTGCCAGTCAGGTTAGATTCAGGGTGAAAGGTTAAAGAGGTAAGTGCAAACAGGTCACCAATAAAGCGGTTTACTCCTTTGAAGTTCCTTTCCCCTTTAAGGAACCTCGTGATGTGTCTGGACGAAGTAGATTACGATCTGAAATATTCAGATTTGAGGCGTAAATCGCACGTAATAGCTGGCTACTACGAAGGTTTGCAACGAAAAAACTGGATATATTAGGCGTAAGATACAAGTTCATGAATTAATAGAGGTGCCCTTAAACTTTAACCAGAGTTTCAGGAGGTTTACCCGAACCCAGCAGCACTGCGATCCACTTCGTCTCAGGACGTGAGTCCAGACCCAGCTTGATCACCATCGTCAGTGGCACAGACAAAAACATCCCCGTCGTGCCAAGGATCCAGCCCCAGAAAACAAGTGAAAGAAACACCACCAAAGTAGAAAGTCCCAGCCGATCACCGAGAAACTTCGGTTCTATGATATTTCCGATCAAAATATTAACCAGTAAATAACCGGCGATCACCCAAAGAGCGGCCAGTGGGCCAGCAGTAACGAGTGCCAGTATTACAGCAGGAACCGCAGCGATGATGGAGCCTATATTAGGAATATAATTGAGTATAAAAGCCAGCAACCCCCATAATAATGAATATTCAATATCGAATACCCATAGCCAGATCGCAATAAGTATGCCGGTAAGCAGGCTGGTCAGGCTTTTGATGGCCATATATTTGTTGACACTTTCCAGGAAACCCGAAATTTGATTAGTCTGTGACTCCTCTGTGTCACCTGAAATTATCTGCATCTTGTATTTAATGGCCACCCCTTCAAAGAGCAAAAATATCACAGTCAGAAATATCAAAAATCCATTTGCCAACAAATTACCCAGCCCATTAAAAACTTTACCCACATAACTAAGCGCAATACTGGGGTTAATGTATTGCCTCACCTCGTCACCGAGCCAGGTGATACCTCGAGCATTTAGCCAAACTGAAAGTTTACTAATATCACCTTGAAGCCTGCTTTGATATTCAGGTAACTGGGTGGAGAATTTGTGAATTGACCCCCCAAGAATGGATATAAAAACTGTGCCCGCAAGACCGATAAGGATGACCACAATGGTTAGAGCCAACCACATCGGCAAGCCCCGACTTTTTAGTGAGTTGATTGCCGGCGCACAAATTATCGCTATAAACCCTGATAGCAGAAATGGCACAATAAGCGTTGCCGCAGCTTTCATACCGGCAACAATAATGACAAAGCTGGCTACTCCCAATGCTATCCGTAATGCACTGCCATTTTCGTGGGGTATATACATGACACGGAGTGTCAAGCTTCAAGTTTCAAGTGTCAAGATCAAAAAGCTTATTATCCGCGGAGATGCAAAGCTTGAAACAACACAACAACTCTCTGCGAATCTCTGCGTCCTCTGCGGTTAAAAGGTGTTTGTGTTTGTTCTTACTCCTGGATCCTGTATCTTGAAACTTGATACCACGAGGTGCCCTGAAGTCTATGTGTATAAGCCAGGGCCTGCGCCCTGGCTTTTAAAAATCAGTCTTTCTTATCCCCTTTAGTAGCAGAACCACTATCAGGGATGGCCTTTTTAGAAGCAGGCTTTGACTTATTCCGGCAATAGGCTTTGATCGTCTTGCCGCTTTTGGTGCTATAGCTTTTGATCCAGCTACAACTATTGTCTCTGCTGCAGGCATCCTGCTGAAGCCCTTTACATGCGCTGGTTGCAGTGGAAAGCTGACTAATGGAAATCAGTCCTGCTGCTGCAAATATGAGTACTGTCTTACGAATTACGGACGGGTTTGAAACTAAGAAGGTTGGTATTTTCATTATTCATCTCCATATGATTGATTATAAACGCCCAGCCATCCTGCTGAACGAAATCGCAGCCTACCAATGCCAGCCCCGGGGGTCAAGTGGATTTAATTTCAGGTGTCAGGTTTCAAGGGTATCAACAACTACAAACACAAATACCTTTTTAACTGCAGAGGGCGCAGAAGTTCAAAGCGTTTTATTGAAGGGCTTTAAACTTAGATCTTGACACTTGAAGCCTGAGACTTGAAACTATGAACCATGAAACACTTGGAGCACACGCTAAAACACATAGAAGATGAGTTACAGTCACTTGGCTTATGGGAAGAAGAGCAACCTCCTTTACAGGATCTGCAAAGTCCGATACCGTTTTGCTATGACACTCTCCGATTACCGCAATGGCTGCAATGGGTGCTCCTGCCACGCTGCCATCAGATGATACTGACCCGTGATAGCGTCCCGGAAAAGAGCGATATTCATCCTATTGCGGAATACTATTTCAAAGAAGCCGGGATAAATGCCAGGCATTTATTGATCAGAATTCGGCGATTTGATGAACTTATTACGGAGTGGAATAGTCCTGAAGGACGAAAACATTAAGCTTCGTATTAAGGTTTAGGTTTTACGTAAACCGTAATACGTAAATCGTAAAACTATTTTTCCCTCCTGCCAGGTTTAGGTAAAGAACAAACAAACCTTTCAACCCGTTCTTCTGGTACTTGCATCAATTCACCCGATAATAAACCATCAAGTTTGAAGTCACCAATAGCATAACGGATCAATCGTAGTGTTGGATAGCCCACAGCGGCAGTCATACGCCTTACCTGGCGATTGCGGCCTTCTCTGAGAATAATTTCCAGCCAGCAATCCGGGATACTGGCACGATAGCGTACAGGCGGTGTTCTTGGCCACAGTCCAGGTGGTTCACCTTCAATTCTGGTTACCTTTGCGGGTTTAGTCATGCCGTCCTTTAGCTTAATCCCACTACGTAGTTTTTCCAGTGCTTTATCATCAGGCACCCCTTCCACCTGTACATGATAGGTCTTGGGCAATTTGAATGCAGGGTCAGAAACCGCCTGCTGTAGTTTGCCGTCATCCGTCAGCAACAGAAGTCCTTCTGAGTCCTTATCGAGACGACCGGCGGGATAGATAGCGGGGACATTGATATAATCAGCCAGCACCGGTCGGCCATCACCGTCGGTAAACTGTGTCAGTACACCAAAGGGTTTATTGAAAAGATAGATTTGAGGCACACGGTAAAACCAGGGGTTATGGTGCTGTCGCCACCCCTGAAAACTTACCCAACGCGCCTGTAATCTTTTTGATCGTATCATCACAACCCGTAACACCATGTCTCTTCGCCATGTAGACAGGGTCATTATAAGCCAGCCAGGTTTGCCCCGAATCATCTTTCCAGATCAGCATCTTCTGTGGCAGATCAATCGCTTCAGTACGCGAACATTTCATTAGCGGTGTACCCACTTTTGGGTTGCCGAAGATCACCAGTGTTGTTGGCAGCAGTTCAATACCTACACCCGCCGCACCCTTCGCATGATCAATAACATCAAACACTGTCATGCCCTTGCCTTTCAGCGCTTTGACCAGCTTATCAGTCGTAGTAGTTACATTATTAGCACTCTTGATCTTTACCAGGCCGTTATCGGCAGATGCGGGTAAAACTAAAACCAGAAAAATAATACCTAATATATACTTATACATCCTTGTTTCTCCTTTGCTGTTTGAAGGAATATAGACGTTTCAGATAAGTGAACTACCATACTACATAAATTATTGAGCTTTCAACGATTTTTATTTTTGATCAACACTACGCCAAATGCTTTGAGTTTACATCTACCATCTGTTCTTTCAGGCGTTATGACGGCACCATCCCCGTTAAACTCAACCTTTATATTGCCATTTATCCCATTCACCCAGGTCGGAACTTTTCTTTTTATTGTCCATTTCCCTGGCCGTGCCCCACGCTCACTACACCAGACCCAATCCGGGCCGGGCACAAGAACAGCCGATGGTTTAACTGTGTTAAAAAAAGAATTCGGCGCAAGGCTTTCCGCACCGTGATGTGGCATTTTCAGGAAATCTGACTGCATGCGCTTATCAGCAGATAATATACCGCCAAGACTCATATTCAGGTCTCCTGGAAAAAGAACAGTTAATCCATTGACGTGCCACTTCATAATCATGGACAGGTCATTCACATCGAATTTTACATCAGGAAGGTTGCCCTCTTGAGCATGCAACAGTTCCAGCGTAGACCCCTGAGGCAAACTCAGCCTGAACCCAGCTTGCGGCTGAACAAGTTTCGCACCCCGTTCTTCTGCGTAGCGGATAAATTTCAGGAAGTTCGCCTTATTATAGCAACAGTCCCTGATATCCGAAGCCGGAACTTTGTAATAAAGATTTTTGATTGATATACCAGCATCCAGAATTATCGCCAAACCTTCGTAATGATCCCTGTGAGGGTGTGTAATAAAGAAATGGTCGATTTTTTTGATTCCTAGTTTCTTTAAATAAGGGATGACAGCTTTCCTGGCTTCGCTTGCATAACCTGCATCAATCATTACTGTTTCATCACCGACAATAAGAAGATTTGCATCGCCCTGTAGCTTTCCTGAATTGACGTTGATCATGTGCCAGCTGGCGACAGGCATTTTTGATACTAGCGCATATGTATAGATAGCGGAGACAGTGACTATTATCGCTACTGCTACCAGGGTATTTTTTATTGATAATTTCATTTTTTCTTACACTGGTGCACGGCTAAGGGTGTCCCGCGTGAGATGCGAAAGACCCGGCCATATGCCAGCAAAAAAACAAAAAAGAAGGAAACTAGCCCAGCCAGGATGAAATCCGCAGCCGTGTGCCAGCACAAAAACAAAACCCAGCCAACTTACCTAACATTAATCATATCAGGAAGTTCACGCATCAGATTAGGCGCTTCCTTTCTGAATTCACTGCCGATATCCACAGGGTTCGGAACACTAACGGAGGGTGCACTCCAGCCACCGGGCATCTCGCCCATCTCACTTGGCGCGTTTATCATGTCATCCCACATGTAGGAAAAACCATCTTCCGGATTACTTGTCATCCATTCATCAGGACGCATGCCCCAGACGCCATTGCGACCCATCATGTTGCCGAAAGGGCCGTTGTTTCCATATGGCCCTCGGTTGCCACCGAACCAGTTACCGAAACCACGGTTGCCGCCCCAGGGGCCACGATTCCAGCCACCATTGTTCCACGGCCCTGGTCTGGCGCCATAAGGCCCCGGATAATATCCACCTGGCCCATAAGGTGTGCCACCGGCATATGGAGCTGGTCGACCGTAGGGTGCCGGCCTGCCATAGCCACCCATTTGTGGCGGATATTGCGGCTGTGCTGGTCGGGAGTATTGTGGTGGATAATTTTGCGGGTAGCCACGATTGTAAGCCGGGGCTCGCGGTGGCGGCATAGTGTTCGCTCTCTCACCCATAGGTGGGTAGCGGTGATCTTCGTTGGCACTGGCCAATCCAATACTGCTGATGGTGATAACGGCAGCTGTCAAAAGGAAAGCTACAAACGTTTTATGAAACATCATACAAAACTCCTTGGAAACATATTTTGGGAGATTACGGCAGGAAATCAAGGGCATATTGAAGCACTTTTATAGCACAATTACCAGAATTCAGTGTTGTAGCACCAGTCTCGCAAGCAGTGTCGTTTAAAATAGGATATAGGTCGTAGCTCTTAGGTCATAAGTCGCATGTCAGAGGTCAGAAAAAATTGCGGAATAATTGTTTGGGTTTCAATCTATAGACCTAAACCCCACGCCTTATCTTACCCTCTTTCTGCAAAGCCCACATATGACTATAGATGCCACCTCGAGCAAGTAATTCAGCGTGCCTGCCACGCTCAACAATCTGTCCATTTTCCATTACCAGTATCTGGTCCGCGTGATGTACTGTGGATAATCTATGGGCAATGATCAGGGTTGTGGTATTGGCTGATATAGCTTCCAGTTCAGCCTGAATATTTTTCTCGGTGGCGCTATCCAGTGCGGAAGTTGCCTCGTCGAAAACGAGTATCGCTGGTGCCTTAAGTATGGTTCTTGCGATTGCCACACGTTGTTTCTCACCACCAGACAGCTTCAATCCTCGTTCACCGACCATCGTCTCATAAGCATCCGGCAGAGTTTCAATAAATTCATGGATATGGGCGTGTTTTGCTGCCTGGATTACCTCTTCTCGCGACGCATCTGGACGCCCATAAGCAATATTGAAAAATATGCTGTCGTTGAACAACACAGTATCCTGAGGAACCACTCCAATAGCACTACGTACGCTCCGTTGTGATACGTCACGGATATCTTGTTTATCGATTAAAATCGCACCATCAGTAACATCATAGAACCGATAGAGCAGCCGCGAAAGGGTCGACTTACCGGCACCACTATGACCGACGACAGCGACAGTCTTACCTGCTGGTATTTCAAATGTGACTGCTTTCAGTACCTGCCGGCGCTTATCATAGGAAAAACAGACATTTTCAAACGAAACGCTGGCCTGGCTAAGCACAAGATCATCAACATCATCTCTGTCTTCCACTTCAGCCGGTGTTTTCAGCAGATTGAACATACGCTCCATATCGGCCAACGAGTGACGGATTTCCCGATATACAAAACCAAGAAAATTCAGTGGAATGAAGAGCTGCAGCAAAAAGGCATTCACCATAACGAGGTCACCAACCGTCATCCTCCCTTTGGATACCTCATCGGCGGCCATCAACATCATCACCGTCACTCCCATTGCGATTACCAGCCCCTGTAGGGAATTCAGCAGACTCAGGGATGTCGTGCTACGTACCGCCGCTTTTTCCCATTGCTGCATCGAAATATCATAGCGATTCAGCTCATATTCTTCATTGTTAAAGTATTTGACCGTTTCATAATTGATCAGACTATCAATCGCCGAGGTATTGGCCTTCGAATCCATCTGGTTCATCTTGCGCCGAAACCCCATGCGCCATTCTGTAATTAATAGAGTCAACCCGATATAAATAGATAGCGTGACAACAACGACCAGCCCAAATCGAGCATCGAAACGGTGCAGAAGAATAGCGACAACCAGGCCAATTTCAAACAGGGTAGGCAGGATATTAAATAGCATGAAGTTCATCAGGAATCGGATGCCCGATACGCCCCGCTCTATGTCGCGAGACAGTCCGCCCGTTTGACGATCAAGATGAAACCGTAGCGACAGCCTGTGGAGATGACTGAATACCTCCAGGGCGATGCTGCGCATGGTACTCTGGATGACACGAGCAAACACCACATCGCGTAACTCACCAAATAACACAGTTAAAAACCTGAGCGTCCCGTAAGCAAGCAGCAGAAAGGCAGGCACAACCAGTACCGCCTGCCTGGCATCGAGGCTGTCCACCACATCTTTAAGTATTATCGGCACGCCTACATTGGCAATTTTTGCACTGATCAGCAGCAACAGTGCCAGCAGGGCGCGCCACTTATAGCGCCAGACATACGGAATCAAAAGTTTGAATATCTGCCGGTATTGTGTGTTTTCAGGTAAAGCTTCGGTACGTCGACGATGCACAGTGATTTGGTGGCTTGTTAGAGTAGTCCGTTATATTTTACATCAGGAGCGCAAGCTGTGCAGACCAGGAGGCTGCCGAACTTAGAGCGAATCTACTGTGGCGATAGACATTGGGTGTCATTTCAAAAAAAAGGCGCACCAAAGTGCGCCACAAACTCCCAAGAAAAATATTCAAATAACCTGTTGGGTTATTTTTTTGATGCTGGTATTGGCTTAACCGTTAATTCTTTTTTTGTTGCCCTGCCGAATCCATAGCTTGCATAGATATCCTGTGCAGCATCACTGCCCAGGTAGTTCAGAAAGCGCTTTGCATTTGCCTGATCTTTTCCTTCGTTAAGTATGCCGATAGCATAACCAACCTTATGCGCCATGTTGTACGGTGCTGGAATCGCTACGCCTTCCACACCGCGGCCCCTTTTTAGGCCTTCAACAACTTCAGTTGCCCAGACGATACCAACATCAGCTTCGCCGTTTTCTATGCGATAGGGTGTTTCACGATGATGACGTGAAGTGAACCAGGTTTTACCAGGGACAGCCCAGCAGCTTTTGCATTTCGCACCACCGGTTACTTTTTCATATAGACCAAGATCCTTGAGCATTTGGGATCCGTAAAACTTGAATATCCCTTCCGTCAGCGGGTTTGGGTGTGACTGAACCAGATCATCCCGTGCAAGGTCTTTCGGTCCTGAAATCTTTTTTGGGTTTCCCTTTGCAACCATTAATTCAAGCTTGTTATGGGTATAGATGATGTAATCATTCATCATGCCCTTGCCTTTCAGTTTTTTCAGATGGCCCAGATTAACGCTGGCAAACAGGTCAGGAGTCATTGATGTTTTCTGGCCCTCTATAATTCCCTGTTTGAGTAACTGACCTTTGAGTATCTGGCCCGGTGGAATTGTTTCCACATAGACAGATTTGATATTCGGATTTTCTTTCTGAAAATCCTGTATCAGCTCTTCCATCACCATAAACTGATTGCCCGCCAGATACATTACAAGGTCTGCCGTATAGGAATCCCCTATCTGACCATACTTGACTTCACCGCCTGTCATAAATGTACGATAGTCATGGCCCTTGCCATCCTTGGCAGCAATCGCTGATGAACTCATTGCTGTGACTGCAAGAGTTAAGATACATATATACAGTTTTTTAAATTTTATCATTAGTCTCTCCTTATTTGGTGAAGAGCTATTAAAGACAACTACCGGCAGGAAAACTATTGGGTAGATTCGGGAGAGAAGTCAGGGTTTACCCTGAAAAAGAGAAGATTTACGGTTTACGGTTTTGATTTTACGTAAAACGTAAAACTATTTTTTGTCCGCCAACAGTGCAATCCGCACCAGTCCAGAGACAGAGCCTGCTTCCATTTTTGACATGAGATTGGCGCGGTGTGTTTCTATGGTTTTTACGCTGATGTCCAGCTCACGAGCCATGGTTTTGTTGGAACACCCGGCTACTATACAGTCCAGCACCTGTATTTCCCTGCTACTGAGCCTCTGCAGACGGTCGCAGGCATCCTGGCGGCGCTGTGTACTTACTTTCTGGCTGCGGCTTTTTTCTATTGCCTGTTGAATTCGGTCAATCAGGTGCTGATCATTGAATGGTTTCTCGATAAAATCAAAGACACCTGACTTGAATGCCCGTACGGCCATTGGCACATCCGCATGCCCTGAAATTATAATCACTGGCAGAACAAAATTCTGCTGCCGTAATTCTTCCTGCAGATCAAGCCCACTGATACCAGGCATACGCACATCCAGCACAACACAGCCGGTCTGCTGATTTTTATAACCGTCCAGAAACTCCTGTGCGGTGGCAAAACACTGCACCGGCAGCTGTACGGATTCAATCAACCAGCGCAGGGAATCTCTGACGCTGGCATCGTCATCAACAATGAAAACAATAGCTCCGTTTTCTTCATTCACACGCAACTCCAGATTGTGGCAAGGTAAGCCCAACAATAGTGTATTGCCCTGAACTATCAGTATACATAGTCCCGCCATGCGCTTCTATAATGGTGCGGCTGATCGAGAGCCCCATACCCAAACCCTCATCTTTCGTGGTATAGAACGGATCAAATATCTGCTGCTGCTCACCGTCAGGTAGACCGCTACCGGTATCCCTGACTTCAATATGGACCATATCAGCCTGTACCATAGAGGAGACCACCTCGATCTCTTTTTCACCCTGCCAGGGAATATTTACAGCATCGATGGCATTACGCAGCAAATTAAGCAGCACCTGTTCAATCTGGATAGCATCAACGATTAAAATGGGTATATTTTCAGCAAGTGAAAGTTTCAGGGTGATCGATTTTCCTTCCATTTCGCTTCTTAGAAAACCGCTGACCCGTGTAATCAACTCATTGATCTTAACGCGCTCATGATGCGGGTCCTCCTTGTTGACGAATGCGCGTAGTCGACGGATGATCTCGGCTGCTCTTTCTGCCTCATGTATTGACTGCTGCATTATTGCGGTAAGCTCCGTGACTTCAAGATTACCCCTGTCTATTCGACGCTGGCAGCCGCGTATATAATTAGCGATCGCGGTCAGTGGCTGATTCAGTTCATGTGCCAGACCGGATGCCATCTCTCCCATAGTACTCAAACGTGTAACATGGGCCAGGTCAGACAGGTGCTGCTGCTCTCTATCGCCTACCTGTTTGCGGGCGATTTCCATACCCAGCCAGTCAGCAATCAACTGTAATATATCCCGATCCACTTCACCAAGATTGCGGCTCACATCCTGATCATCAGCAAGGCATAAAAATCCGAATGGCCTGCCTTCAACTAATATCTTTACTGCCACACAGGACAATAAATCTGCTTCATCCTCTACATTGCCATCAACAGGAAATGATTTTTCCATCAGCAGGACGTCATCATCCTGCAGCATTTCGTCAAACTCATCGATGCCGATGCCACCGGGAAGTATTGTTGCTTCATCTACGTTATTTGAAGTAGCTGTAGTGTCAAATCCTGCACCTACCTTCATCACCACTGAAACACCTTCATCATTGCGCCGGTAAAGGCTGGCAGATGCAAAACCAAAGTGCTTCCTGCCCAGCTCGATCAGCGCACTGATTTTTTCTTCCAGCGGAACCGGGAAGACGGAGGCTATTCTGTTCAACTCCCGCAGAGTGAGTTCACTATGCTGCAAAGCAGAATTCAGCTCAGCCAGGCTCGCAGTACGCTCTACTACACGCTGCTCAAGAAAGCGCTTGTTCTCATTCAATTTTTCCTGTGCAACGACACGCTCTGCAATCTCATCCTGCAGGATATGCTGGGTATCAACCAGCCTGCGGTTAACTCTCAGGACATAAATACTGAGTAGCGCAAGGCCAAAAAGCACCGTCAGGATCAAGACCAGCCAATGCGCGTATTCTTTTATCGTTTTGCTTAGAGAAAGTTGTGTGGCGGGAAAGTATGGTCCTATACGTAACTCACGCATCAATTCGTTTACCCTGGTGTAGTCAAGCGGAATCGTCCAACTCACCCAGTCAGTGCCGGATAGCGAAAACGCACCTTTCGGAGCTGACAGTAATGCAACGAGTAGCTTGCTGGCCAGTACATCTGGCGTATGCTTGAGTTTTGCCAATGGCCATTCTGGGTACAGGCGAGTACTGAGAAGAAACTGAAAACCCTCCACATTACGGTTTTGCAGAACACGTATTTTGTCCAGTTCCATTTTGCCATTCAAAGCCATGTTTTCGAGTATGCCAGTTCGTACGGTGCCAGCATCCACTTTCCCGTTCATCACAGCATTTACAATATTGTCCTGTGGAAAACCATTGAACTTGAGTTCAGCAATATCCTTAAATGGATCGATACCGGCATCTTTCAGTTCACGCCATGCCATCTGAAAACCGCCAAAAGCATGATTGTTAACAATCATCAGGGATCGCCCTTTGAGATCTTTCAGGGATTTTATATCGGGATTATCGCGACGGGTAAATACAACGGCGCCATAGTGTGAATAAGCATGCCCCAGCCAGTGACGCTTTAAGGTGGCTATACGTGAGGCACCATACCTCGATTCAAGCAGAACATAATTTCCTGGATTGGTCAGAACAAAATCAATATCTTCAGCTGCAGTCGCCTTGCGCATCTGCTCTAAATTCAGCGGCACAATCTGAAAGTGAACCCCCGACAAATTTTTATTCAGGTAATCAGCCATCGGCTGCCAACGGGACATGGCCTGCTTATAGCCGCGGAAGGCCAGCACACCAATGCGCACGGCTACACTCTCCTGTTGCGCCAATGCAGGCGCCTGGAAAAAAAGAACACCAGATAGAAGCATCAGGGCTGTGCTTAGTCCAATAAAAAATCGTACAGGGCGGTGGGCCGCCATAATAGTCATGAAATGAGATTTTGCATACTTTAGGGCACATCTATTAATTCTGGATAGATCAGATTGTATCCCAAATCGTTCGTATCAAGGCAAGGATCGCGCGCAATAGCTAGCTATTGCGAAGATTCTTAACGTAGAGAGGGACGATTTGGGATGCAAGATGAATATTCATGGATTAATAGATGTGCCCTGTACTGGCAGATATGTTAAAAACAGCATGATGATGAAAAGAATACTCGTTATGCCTGCCATTTTCCTGTTTATACTTTTTCTGACAGGCTGCAATGAACAGCAAAACCCATTGCTTGGTCAATGGCAGGAGACCTCAGCAACTGCGGAGAAAATCGGCAATATAATTGAATTTACACCGTCTACGATGCGTATAAACAGGCAGGTAGTAACGGTTGTCTATCAGATACGTGACAGCAAGGTTCGCGTTTCTGCCAGTAAGAAGGCAATTATTTATGTATTTGAAAATACAGATGTGATTCACTATGAAGATGAACAGCGCGGGACAGTGAAGTTGATCAGGGTTCTAAAGCAGTAGAAAGAATAAAGGGGTCGGAGTCGCACTTCGACTCCGACCCCTTTATTCTTCGTTGCAAATCTTCATTAAACTTTCAACTTTTAGTCAGTATCCTGCGAGAAAATATACGAATTAATGGTATACAATCATATAAAAATGCAGATACCTACATCTAAACAAACCCACCACGGAGAACCAATCCATGACTGAATTTGTCATCGCTTTTGTAATACTCAGCATCGTCATCATCGTCGCCGGTGTAAAAACTGTTTCCCAGGGCATGGAATTCACTATTGAGCGATTCGGTAAGTACCGCAAGACACTGAGTCCGGGCCTGAACCTGATCATCCCATTTGTCGACAGAATCGGCACCAAAATGAATATGATGGAGCAGGTCATGAACGTGCCCTCGCAGGATATCATCACCAAGGACAACGCCATGGTGACCGTTGATGGGGTTGTCTTCTTTCAGATTGTCGATGCTGCGCAGGCGTCCTATGAAGTCAATAATCTTGAACTGGCTATCATGAACCTGACCATGACCAATATCCGTACTGTAATGGGCTCGATGGATCTTGATGAACTACTGTCCAAGCGCGACGTCATCAATCACGCCCTGTTAAAAGTGGTTGATAATGCAACGACGCCCTGGGGAGTCAAGGTGACGCGTATTGAGATCAAGGACATTTCACCGCCTGCTGACCTCGTCGAATCGATGGCGCGACAGATGAAGGCTGAGCGTGACAAGCGGGCACAGATTCTTGACGCCGAAGGTGACCGGGCATCTGAAATACTGCGTGCTGAAGGAGATAAACTGGCCGTTGTACTGGATGCCGAAGGAAAAAAGGAGGCAGCTTTCCGTGAAGCCGAAGGCCGTGAACGCCTGGCAGAAGCTGAAGCCCGCGCGACACATGTGGTGTCAAAGGCCCTTGCACAGGGTGATGTACAGGCCCTGAACTATTTTATCGCCCAAAAATACATCGAAGCCCTTAAAGATATCGCCTCAGCAGAAAACGAGAAGCTGGTACTGATGCCGCTCGAGGCATCCAGTGTTATCGGCGCCCTGGGAGGTATCTCAGAGCTGGCCAAAGCGGCATTTGGTAAAGAGAGCGCATAATGGACTTCTCTATGCTTGAGGATATCGTTTACTGGAACTGGCTGGTACTTGCGGTGGTACTGGTCACCGTGGAAATACTGGTGGCCGGCACTTTTTTCCTCTGGATGGCCATTTCTGCTTTAGCCGTAGGCCTGGTTCTGTTAGTACTACCCAGTATCACCTGGCAGACACAGTTGACCCTGTTTGCGATATTTTCAATTGTCAGTATTATTCTTTCTCGAATCTGGCTGGCAAAACATCACCGCGATGAGCTGCCTTCTACCTTGAATCGTCGCGGCAGCCAGTATATAGGACGACACTTCACACTGACCGATCCCATCGTTGATGGCGTAGGCCGACTCAATATCGATGATACCGTGTGGCGTGTCAGCGGACCGGATCTTGATTCCGGGGCACAGGTGATCGTTGAAGGTATGGAAGGTACGATTCTTCGTGTAAAACAGACATAATCCCACGCCCTGTTGATGGATCAGGGTATACAAGTACCTGCCCTCTTATAACGGAGTTACTATATGAAACTCGCCTGCCTGGATCTGGAAGGTGTGCTTGTCCCTGAAATATGGATCAAGATTGCAGAATTGACAGGTATCTACGATCTGCGCCTGACCACACGGGACATCCCTGATTATGACGAATTGATGGCGCATCGCCTGAAGCTGCTGGACAAACATGACCTGAAACTGTCCATTATCCAGTCAGTCATCGACGACATGGGCCCTCTGCCCGGTGCCAGAGAATTTCTTGACTGGCTGCGTGAACGCTATCAGCTGATTATCCTGTCCGATACCTTTTACGAATTCGGCATGCCATTGATGCGGCAATTAGGTTCACCCACTCTTTTCTGCCACAAACTGGAAATCAGGGATGACCACATCGCCAACTATTGCCTGCGCCAGCCGGATCAGAAGCGCAAAGCAGTACAGGCTTTCCATAGCCTGAACTACAAAGTCATCGCCGCTGGTGATTCCTACAACGATACCAGCATGCTCAACGAAGCCGACGCCGGCATACTGTTTCAGCCACCACAAAACGTGATTGATGAATTCCCGCAGTTTCCGGTTACAAATAATTATGAAGAATTAAAACTGGCGTTTCTCGATGCAGACGAAAGGATAGAAGAAAAATGAAGTTCCAAGTTCCAAGTTCCAAGTCTAAATCCTAAAGTGGCTGGCCTTCGATATCTGCGTTCACTGAGCCTCTCAGAATAAGATGTTTGTTTTGCTTGGAACTTGGAACTTGGAACTTGAAACTGCCTTTATGTGACTATATCACCGCTTTTCAGGAGCACGGGCTGTTAAACTCCCTGAATTAACGACATATTAGGAATACAACATGGCAGCAGTTAACCTGACAAATGAAACATTCAGCGATACCGTTAACGATAACGATATCGTAATTATCGACTTCTGGGCAGAGTGGTGCGGCCCGTGCAAGAATTTCGCACCGATCTACGAGGAAGTTTCCGAAAAACATGAGGATATTGTGTTCGCCAAGGTCAACACCGAGGAAGAGCAGGAACTGGGGGCATCATTTCAGATACGTTCTATCCCGACGCTTATGATCTTCCGTGAGAAAATCATCCTTTATTCACAGCCAGGCATGATGGCCGGGCCCGAGCTCGACGGACTGATCGATAAAGTAAAACAACTGGATATGGACAAGATCAGGGCTGAAATAACTGAACAGGAAGAGCAGAAGCAGGCTTGAAAGCCGGTGAAGGGAAATAAAGTTCCAGGTTCCAGGTTCCAGGAGTAAAATCAACAACAAACAAAAATACCTTTAACCACAGAGTTTCGCAGAAATTTTTTGTTGTTTTAAACTTTACATTCTCTGCGATTAATAGCTTTTGATTTTTGAAACCTGGAACTTTTTTACCAAACTCGACAAAAAAAACCTCAATCCAGGGGTATATTAGGATTGAGGTCAATGGGGTTCTGTTTTGCCAGAACCATCCGCTCAGGGAGGAAAAGCGGAACACATCTAGCGATGTGCATAATCAGACAGCCGTTATTATCAAATAGTTCCCGCACAATATTTGTTATAATTTATGCAGGCCCGATTTTGTTGTATGAGCGTCGCCCCTACATTAAATCAATGCGCCTCATCCCAGTTCGCCCCCACCCCGACGTCCACTAACAATGGAACACGTAATTCCGCAACACCTGTCATAAGCTCTTGAACTTTTTCACTGACATGGTCGACCTGATCATCCGGCGCCTCAAAAACCAGCTCGTCATGTACCTGCATAATCATCCTTACATCCTGTGCTTCACCCATAATCCATTTATCCACTGAAATCATGGCCATCTTGATCAGGTCAGCAGCTGTCCCCTGCATCGGCGCATTGATGGCGGTTCGCTCGGCATATTGCCGGCGCATACCATTGCCGGAGTTGATTTCAGGCAAATAGAGGCGGCGGCCATAAACGGTTTCTACGTAGCCCTGTTCGTGCGCCAGCTTACGGGTTTCATCCATGTATGTTTTTACCCCGGGGTAACGCTCGAAATACAGATCGATATACTCCTGCGCTTCGCCGCGCTCAATGTTTAGCTGTTGTGCCAGGCCGAAGGCCGACATACCGTATATCAGACCGAAGTTGATCGCCTTGGCCGAGCGTCGCTGATCGGTAGTCACTTCATCCAACGGGGTGGCAAAGACTTCGCTGGCAGTTGACCTATGAATGTCTGCACCTTCAGAAAATGCCTTCAGCAGACCTTCGTCACCGGATAAATGCGCCATGATCCGTAGTTCCACCTGTGAATAGTCAGCCGACACCATGCGGAAGCCGCCATCTGGAATAAAGGCCTGCCGTATACGCCTGCCCTCTTTCGACCTGACAGGAATATTCTGTAGATTAGGGTCAGATGATGATAAGCGCCCGGTTGCCGCAACGGCCTGGTGATATGAGGTGTGTACACGTCCGGTCCTGGGATTTATCATCTGCGGCAATTTATCGGTGTATGTAGAACGCAGCTTACTCATTGAGCGATATTCAAGGATAAGGCGTGGCAGATCATAATCTGGTGCCAGTTCCTGCAGCACGGCCTCCGCCGTCGAAGGCTGGCCTTTGGGCGTCTTTTTAATAACCGGTAGGCCCAGTTTGTTAAACAAAATATCCTGCAACTGCGCCGGCGAGCCCAGGTTGAATTCCTGACCTGCCGCTTCGTGGGCCTGCCGTTCCAGGTCCACTATGCCCAGCGCCAGTTCCGAGCTTTGACGTTTTAGCATCCCCGCGTCAATGCGGACACCGTTTCGCTCCACCCTTGCCAGTATCGACAGTAACGGTATTTCAATGTCGCGATAAATAGACATCAGTTTTTCGCGCTTTTCCAGCGCTGGCCACAGGTGCTCGTGCAGGCGCAATGTGATGTCCGCATCTTCAGCGGCATAGGGTGAGGCTTGCTCCAGTGCAATATCATTAAATTTGAGCTGCTTCTTGCCCCTACCGGCAATGTCTTCAAAACGAATGGTTTTATGCCCCAGATGCTTCATTGCCAGGGTATCCATATCATGCCGGGAGGACGTGCTGTCCAGCACGTAAGATTCCAGCATGGTGTCGTGTTCGATACCATTAAGAGCAATTGCATAGTTGGCCAGTACCTTCATGTCATATTTGAGGTTCTGGCCAATTTTTTTGATCTCTTCATTTTCCAGCAGTGGCTTCATCTGCTGCAGCACCTGCCCACGATCAAGTTGCTC
This sequence comes from bacterium BMS3Abin11, assembly GCA_002897635.1. Classification (NCBI taxonomy): domain Bacteria; species bacterium BMS3Abin11. The sequence continues at coordinate 61,563 of BDTD01000033.1, forward strand.
CGGTGCACCAGGGTAATCATGGCTCAGCGGAACGTAAGCTGCCTTGCCCGGCTCGACGGCAAAAGACAGGCCAACGATATCGGCCTGCATGGCATCCAGGTCCGTGGTCTCGGTATCGAAGGCAAAGATACCTCGGTGATATATTTTATTTAACCAGTCGTCCAGTGATGACTGATCCAGTACCGTTTCGTACTCTGCTTCAGCACTCACCTGATCATTGGCGCCACCCAGTTCCGTCAACCAGGTCTTAAACTGTAGCTGCACATAGAGATCTTTAAGGCGTGATTCATCGGCCTGTTTAATCTTTAATTCATCCAGCTTGAGCGGCAGATCAAGCTGGCAACGTATGGTGACCAGGTCACGCGACAGTGGCAGAAATTCCAGCGAATCACGTAAATTCTCACCCAGCTTCCCTTTGACCTCATCGGCACGTTGCATCAATGTATCGAGGTCGCCAAACTCTTCAAGCAACTTCGCTGCCGTTTTTGGTCCAATCTTGGGCACACCGGGAATATTGTCAGAAGGATCCCCCACCAGCGTCAGATAATCAATAAACCTGTCTGCAGACACGCCAAAGCGTGCCTTAACACCCTCAACATCCATCACCCTGTTATCCATAGTATTGACCAGCGTGACATGCTCATTGACCAGCTGCGCCATATCCTTGTCGCCTGTTGATATCAGCACCTCAACTGAGTTCTCCACCGCCTGCGCCGCCAGTGTACCGATCACATCATCTGCCTCGACGCCTTCAATCACCAGCAGGGGAAGGCCCATAGCCTCAATAATTTCATATAGAAAAGGTACCTGGCTGCGCAGCTCATCCGGCATCGGCGGGCGGTTGGCCTTGTACTCTTCGTACAGGTCATTACGAAATGTTTTGCCTTTGGCATCAAATACCATGGCGATATATTCAGGCTGATACTGCTTCAGAAGACTGCGCGTCATATTAATCACACCGTAGATGGCTCCGGTAGGCTGACCTTCGGAATTATTCAGCCCGGGCATGGCGTGGAAGGCGCGGTAGAGATAGGAAGAACCGTCGACGAGGATGATGGGGGGTTTTGACATGGGCTTTACGATTTACGATTTACGATTTACGATTTACGATTTACGATTTACGGAAGTATATGTGATTCCTGAACTCTTTGTTTAATTGTCGCGCTGCTACAAATACAGTTGTAGGAGCATCACTTGGCGCGATTGTTTAAATCTTGTATCAAAGCATAATTATCGCGCCGAGCGACGCCCTACAAAAGCCATTTCTTTACCGCCTCTATCGTGCTAAAACACAACCATGACAAAAAGAACCAACAGCCCGCAAGTCACCAAACTGCCCCGCACGTCGACGCGTAAACTTTCCCGCCAGTCATGGAAGGTCTTTCAGGTCATGGCCGAGTTTGTTGAGGGCTATGAAAAACTGGCAGAAATCCATCCCTCTGTCAGCATCTTCGGCTCCGCCCGATTCGACCCCGAGCACCCGTCCAGCAAGCTAACTGAAGAAATTGCACTGAAGCTGTCAAATTCGGGTTTCTCTGTAGTCAGCGGCGGCGGACCAGGCATCATGGAGGCGGCCAATAAGGGTGCTTTCGCTGGCAAGTCACCAAGCATTGGCCTGAATATCGAACTGCCTCATGAGCAGAACTCCAATCCCTATCAGGACATTGAACTGACGTTCCGGCACTTTTTCTCGCGCAAGGTCATGTTCGTCAAATTTGCCACTGCCTATGTAGTGATGCCCGGTGGATTCGGTACGCTGGATGAATTCGCAGAGATCCTGACCCTGGTACAAACCGGCAAGTCACGCCGCATCCCCATAATTCTTGTCGATTCCGATTTCTGGTCCGGTCTCGTAGACTGGTTTAGCAACACACTGGTAAAGGCAGGCACCATCACCGAATCTGATCTGGACCTGATTCAAATTATCGACGATCCGGACGAGGTGGTAGAAGCGATATTCTGCTATTACCAGCATCGCCGCTTTGAACCCACAGAAGAAGAGGCAGAATTGCAGTTAAATCTTTAGACCTTTAGATCAAAGATCAAGGATTAAGGATTAAGGATTAAGGATTATCAAAATCGTAACGAGTTTTCTTTCATCCTTCATCTTTAATCCTCCATCTGCCTTTCCACCTTGCGTTGCAAGGATGATGGTAGTGTAATATCAGAAAACCTTCCTGCAAGGACATAACAATGCATAAGCTCCTGATTTTCACATTTCTTTTTTTTCCACCTATTGCTGTCGCCCAGAATATAAAGCACCCTGAAGAGGCTACACCAACTAGCCGATCACAGGAAAATGTGGCCGATGAGCCTGAAGGATTCGATCCCGGGGGTGCCGAAATCAAAATTATTACTGAAGGAGATATGACCTTCAAGGAATATAGCCTGAACGGAAAAGTCTATATGGTGAAAATTCAGCAGAAAGGATTTCCTCCTTACTATCTTATTGATCGTAATGGTGATGGACGGATGGATGAACAGGTCAGTGAGTTGATGGGACCCGCGGCTCCACCACCGAACTGGGTTTTGTTTCGTTGGTGAACAGAATGTTTTACGTTTTAAAAAAAGATAAAAAAATATATCCTCATTTTGATACAGACAAAGGAGAAAATTATGCAGGTAAATAGCGTAAGTGCAGAGCAGGGTGCGAGATGGTTTAAGTGTGGATGGGATCTGTTTAAACAGGACTTTGGAACCTGGTTTATTATGTTCCTGATACTTGTCGGCTTATCTATTGTATTGAGTTTTATACCCTTTATAGGGTCACTGGCTTTGATGATTATTTCCCCAGCCCTGATGGGTGGCTTTATGTACGCAGCCTCTGAGATGGATAATGGCAACAAGATTGAAATCGGCTATTTGTTTCAGGGTTTCAGAGATAAGGAGCGTATGAACAAGCTGCTTATACTGGGTGGAATATATCTGCTAGTGCAGGTTCTTTTTATATTCATCATGTTTTCATTGGTTGGCGGAACCTTAATGATGACTGCAAGTCAGACGGGTAATGTTGATCCTGCAGCGATGATGACTTCGGGTATGGGATTATTAATGCTACTGGCCTTCCTTGTCGTACTGACTATCATGCTGGGTTTTATATATGCCACACCGCTGATTATGCTCGACAATGTGTCGCCGATTGAATCAATCAAGGCAAGTTACTCAGCTAGCTTTAAAAACATCCTGCCACTACTGGTTTTCGGCCTTGTCTATTTGCTGCTTGGTATCGTAGCTGCTATTCCGATATTACTGGGTTTTCTGATATTGATACCTGTATCGATACTGGCGATGTACTGTAGTTATAAATCGATATTTCATTAAAAATTAAAGGGGTCGGAGTCACACTTCGACTCCAAGTTAAAGGAGTCGGATTAAACGAATTAAAGGGGGTCGGAGTCGCACTTCGACTCCGGCCCCTTTAACTCTATAAATTACTGAATAGGACTTTGTAGGTGCGAATTCATTCGCACAGGGTCGATATAGCGCGATTCATATTTGTTCGAATGAATTCGAGCCTACAGCGGATTGTCCACACAGGTTCTTAAAACTCAAAAGATTGAATGGCTAAAATACTAATCTACCTATTTGTCTCTCTGTTGCTGGCAAGCATTTCTATTACAGCCTTTGCCCGTGAACCTGAAATTCGCCTGTATAAAATGACCCGTGACGGCCATTCAGAAAAGTATATGCTTTTTGGTAAGGGCGACAATCCGGGCTGTCACAACACGCCCTATACCTATCATGTCTATAAAGTAGCCGTCCTTGCCTTTAAAAACTGCAGCGTCTATTCGGCAAAAGACTGCCCTCCTGCGACCATCCTGCCTGCCTACTGGAAGAACAAGGACAAGGCCTCAACAAAAATGAAGCAGGGTACACGCTGGTTTCTGACTCGCGATGGCAGTGAAGTCGCTGTCGCGTCCTGGTCCTGCGAAGTAGAAAAACCTTAACCGAAAATGCAAAAGATTATCCAGATAATTGATCGCATCAACGATGTGACTGGCCGCAGTATCGCCTGGTTAACGCTGGCGATGGTGCTGGTCACCTTTCTAATTGTGGTTCTACGCTACGCTTTCAGCATCGGCTGGATCGCCATGCAGGAGTCTGTCGTCTATCTGCACACAATAGTTTTTATGCTGGGTGCTGCCTACACCCTGAAACAAAACGGTCATGTCCGTGTCGATATTTTCTACGAAAAAATGAGCGCCCGTGGCAAGGCCTGGGTTGACCTGTCAGGCGCCCTGCTGCTGCTAGTGCCCTTCTGCCTGTTTATCATAGTGATTTCCTGGAACTACGTCGGCCTGTCCTGGTCATTGCTGGAAGGCTCCCGAGATGCTGGCGGACTGCCTGCTGTGTTCCTGCTGAAAACGACTATACCGGTTATGGCAGGTCTGCTGATGCTGCAGGGCATCGCGCAGGCATTGCGCAGCATCCTTCTGTTGAGTGGGCGGGAAATGCCGAAATGACCACTAGTCGAGGGGATCTCAATAATTTTGTAGGCGCGTCGCTCGGCGCGGTAGTTTTTATGCACGCTTCAGTCTAATCGCGCCGAGCGACGCGCCTACAACATATATTCGACTACCGCGTAATCCTCCCCAAAAAAATTCTTTTAAAAATGACTGAATTAATGCCCCTGTTCATGTTTCTGGTCGCAGGACTTATCCTGATGTCCGGTTACCCTGTTGCCTTTGCCCTGGCAGGTAGTGCGCTGATTTTTTCCCTGATTGGCAGTATGACCGGTGGCTTCGACAGTACCTTCCTGGCCGCCATGCCCAGCCGTTTATTCGGCATCATGACTAACGAGACCCTGATTGCAGTGCCCCTGTTTGTATTTATGGGTGCCATGCTTGAACGTTCGCGGGTAGCCGAAGAATTACTTGATGCCATGACGGCACTGTTCGGTAAGTTGCGCGGCGGGCTGGGTATCTCGGTTGTTCTGGTCGGCATGCTGATGGCAGCCAGCACCGGTATCGTCGGTGCTACCGTAGTGACCATGGGCATGATGGCTCTACCCACCATGTTGAAGCGTAACTATGACCCTGCGATAGCCTGCGGCACGATTTGCGCCTCCGGTACTCTCGGGCAAATCATCCCGCCATCAATCATTCTGGTGCTGTTGGGCGATGTGCTGTCATCTGCCTTTCAACAGGCACAACTTGATATGGGCATCTTCTCCCCGGATACGGTTTCCGTCGGTGATCTGTTCGCCGGGGCAATTATACCCGGCCTGATTCTGGTCGTTATGTATATCATTTATCTTTTGACGATGGCATGGCTGCGGCCACAAACTATGCCAGCACCGGAGGACAGCAGAGATGACAACAATTCATGGGCAGCACTACTGTCTGCCCTGTTCCCGCCACTGCTACTTATCGTCTCGGTGCTCGGCTCGATACTGGGTGGACTCGCCACCCCCACAGAAGCGGCGTCGGTCGGCGCAGTCGGTGCCATACTGCTCGCCCTGGCAAGAAAAAGCTGCACTATTAAAATACTACAGGAGGTCGCCAGGTCAACACTGAAAGTCACTAGCATGGTATTCATGATTCTCATCGGAGCCTCCCTGTTCTCACTAGTTTTTCGCGGTTACGGTGGGGATGATCTCATCGCAGAACTGCTAGACAACTTACCAGGTGGTGTGGTCGGTTCCATGGTCGTGGTGATGCTGGTCATGTTCCTGCTCGGCTTTATTCTCGACTTTATCGAAATTACCTTCGTCGTGGTACCCATCGTCGGCCCGATATTACTCAGCATGGGCATAGACCCAGTTTGGCTGGGAATCATGATCGCCATAAATCTACAAACATCTTTCCTGACGCCACCCTTCGGCTTTGCCCTGTTCTATCTGCGTGGTGTAGCACCAAAGTCGGTGACTACCGGACAAATCTATCGCGGCGTAATGCCATTTATAGCGATTCAATTACTGATGCTGCTTCTGCTAGCTTACTGGCCGGAGCTGGCGACCTGGTTGCCGGGGCTTATTTATGGATAATTAAAAACGCTATAGTTAGGGGGCCTCCTGCGATTAAACGTAAAAAGATGCCCGAAGCCAGAGTCTGTACCCGGTGTGTTCACAGGTGCAGAAGGTTAGATGCTATGAGGTTCTGGCTCCGAGCATGGACGGGTAGTGATACGCTAGATCGGCTTATCACCAAAATTCTTGAATAATTCAAGCCCACCCGATCCGTTGTCGGTGATACGAATACGGGTGTACTTTGCAACATAAACAACCATAACGACAACCAGGGCATTTAAAATCAATGACATAAAGCCCTCCTTCAAGGAACAGTTCCTTAATTTATTTGGTTCGCGCCATCGTACCATAAGTATATTAACATATTCTTATGGTATAGAGAAACTCTGTATAGGACAATGTATATATCGGAGCAGTATTTTTTTTCGAGCAATTAGCGAAACTGCGGAATAGTTTGGAGGCGCCTGTCGTTGATTAAGGATTAAGGATTAAGGATTAAGGATTAAGGATTAAGGATTAAGGATTAAGGATTAAGGATTAAGGATTAAGGATTAAGGATTAAGGATTAAGGATTAAGGATTATCAAAATCGTAACGGGTTTTCTTTCATCTTTCATCTTTCATCTTTCATCTTTCATCCTTCATCTTTCATCTTTCATCCTTCATCTTTCATCTTTCATCCTTCATCTTTCATCCTTCATCCTTCATCTGGCTCCCCCCAGTTACCCGATCGTTACCACCATAATCTTTTTCGGTGAATATCTCTTTAAAACCCTCGTTACATAGCAGTTCGGTCACCTTTATTGCCTGGTCGTAACCATGCTCCAGTAACAAAAAGCCACTGGGCTTCAAATGCAACACGCTGTCGGAGATGATCTTCCGGATAGCATCCAGCCCATCACCCCCGGAAATCAGTGCATGATCTGGTTCAGCAGGCAGGTCGCTCTGTTTCAGATGGGGGTCATCCACAGGAATATACGGAGGATTGCAGATGATCATTTCAAATAGCCTGTTTTTTATCGGCTGGAACCACGAGCCGGCAGCAAAACTGATATTTTTGACGCCCTGTAAACGAGCGTTTTCCTTTGCGATGACCAGGGCGGCCATTGACAGGTCTGTGGCGATAATGTCACACAGTGGGCGCTCCCTTGCGAGGACAAGGGCAATGGCACCGCTGCCCGTCCCCAGATCGGCAATCTGCCACCTGGCATCTGCCGGTATCCGCTGTAGCGCCTGCTCGACCAGGCATTCTGTGTCTGGTCGAGGAATCAGTACATCGGGGGTTACCTGCAGGTCCATGTCCCAGAAGCCACGGCTGCCGGTGATGTAAGCGAGTGGTTCGCCTGCTATTCTACGTTTTATTGCAGAGTCAAATTGCTGACACTGCTTTTCTGATAGCTCTTCATCGGGATGAATGAGTTGATGACTGCGACTGATGCCGCAGATTTCAGCCAGTAATAATTCGCTTTCCTGCCTGGCTTCAGGTCCTGTCAATTTTGACCGGGCTTCTTTGAGCAGTTCAAGTAGGGTGGGCACTGGGGAGGCGGTTTACAGTTTACGGTTTACGGTTTTGCGTAAAACATAACACGTAATACGTAATACTTTGTCATTAATTTTGATTCGCCAGCAAATCCGCCTGATGTTCAGTTACCAGTGGCTCGATGATCATATCCAGATTACCGGCCATCAGTTCATCTAGCTTGTAGAGCGTCAGGTTGATGCGATGGTCGGTTACCCTGCCCTGCGAGAAGTTGTAGGTGCGGATACGTTCCGATCTATCGCCGCTGCCGACCAGAGATTTCCGTGTTTCGGCCTGTTCGGCCTGCTGTGCGCTCTGGATCTGATCCAGCAATCTTGACTGCAACACGCTCATTGCGCGGGCCTTGTTTTTGTGTTGGGAGCGTTCATCCTGACATTCGACTACCATGCCGGTAGGCACGTGGGTGATACGTACAGCTGAATCAGTCTTGTTGACGTGCTGACCGCCTGAGCCGGATGCACGGTAGGTATCGATGCGCAGGTCGCCGGCATCAATATCTATCTCATCCACCTCGTCTGCTTCCGGCATGACAGCAACAGTACAGGCCGATGTATGTACACGACCCTGGGTTTCAGTCTGCGGTACGCGCTGCACACGGTGAGCACCAGACTCAAATTTAAGACGGGAATAAACACGCAGCCCGCTGATACGGGTAATGATCTCTTTGTAGCCCCCGTGTTCCCCGTCACTGTGGCTTAATACCTCGAGTTTCCATCGTTTCTTCTCAGCATAAATACTGTACATACGGAACAGATCACCGGCAAACAATGCGGCTTCATCACCACCTGTACCCGCTCGAATTTCAAGAAATACGTTGCGCTCGTCATTGGGGTCTTTGGGAATCAGCAGTATACGTATCGCCTCCTGATGTTGCTCCATAGACTGTTCCAGCCCGCTGACCTCTTCCGCCGCCATTTCACGCATCTCGCGGTCTTCATCATCAAGCATCTGGAGTGCTGCATCGAGATCTGTTTTGCTTTGCTGCCATTGATGGTATCGCTCTACCACTGGTGATAATTCCGACATCTCTACCGATAATTGGCGGAACTGATTCTGATCAGCTGCCACAGCGGGATCGGCCAGCATGGCATGGATTTCTTCCAGGCGTTGGCTTAGATGATCGAGTTTGCTGGTTATTGAGGGTTTCATGGAAAAAAAGTTCCAAGTTCCAAGTTCCAAGTTCCAAGTACACTAATCCTCGTTCTTATATCTTGGAACTTGGAACTTGGAACTTGGAACTGCATTTAAACTTTCAAATCAAACAGGCGCCGGACTGCCTCAATAACTGCCTTGTCCGCATCAAGTCCGGCTTTTTTCAGCGCAGCTGTCGGTTTGTGGGTATATTTGTTGGTTAATGATCTAGCCAGTGACTCCATGACGACTTCGGGGTTCTCGCCGCTGGCCAGTAATTTCAGGGCTTTATCCAGTTCGGCCTGGCGCAGCTGGTCGGCGTTTTCCCTTAGCGCACGTATCATCGGTACGGCATCGAGTGATTTCAGCCAGTCGACGAAGTTGACTACCTGCAGATCAATAATTTTTTCGGCTTCCTCCGCTGCTTCACGGCGCGACTGAAGATTCTCATCTATCACATTTTGCAGATCATCAACGGTATACAGAAAAACGTCACTCAGCTCGCTGACTTCTGCCTCGATATCCCGGGGCACGGCGAGGTCGACCATGAAGATTGGCCGGTGGCGGCGTTTTTTAAGTGCCTGCTCAACTGCACCCTTGCCGAGTATAGGTAGCTGACTGGCAGTCGATGAGATGACGATATCTGCATCGTGCAGACGTGTAGGTAATTCGGCCAGGGCGATGGCTTCACCACCGACCAGCTCAGCCAGTTTCTGTGCCCGCTCAACGGTACGGTTGGAAACAATGATATGTCCGACCTGCTGCTGCGACAAATGTTGTGCCGTCAATTCGATGGTTTCACCGGCGCCGATCAATAACACTGTTTTCTGAGACAGTTCGGTAAAAATCTGCTTCGCTAGTTTGACCGCAGCATAAGCCACAGACACAGCACTGGCACCAATCTGGGTGTCTGTGCGTACTTGTTTGGCAACGGAAAAGGTATGCTGAAACAACTGGTTTAGCAACTTGCCGGTAACGCCTGTCTTGTGTGCTGTAGCAAAGGCCTCTTTCATCTGACCGAGAATCTGCGGCTCACCAAGCACCATGGAATCGAGCCCACTGGCGACCCGGAAGGCGTGTCGTACGGCTTCATCGCCCGGGTTGCGATACAGATAAGGCTCGATATCATCGGCGTTAAGCCGGTGGTAATCACAGAACCATTCAACCAGACTATTTTCATTTGCCTGTTCATGACTGCAGTAAATTTCGGTACGATTACAGGTTGAAAGTATCGTGGCCTCACGCGCTCCACCGGCATCGGTGATATCTGCTAACGCGATCACCAGAGAATCGGGGGCGAAAGCAGTCTGCTCGCGAAGTTCTAGCGGTGCGGTTTTGTGGTTGATGCCAAAGTTGAACAGGTGCATGATGTCAAGTGAAGTGCCTACATATCCAGGAAAGAACCGAACATTGTCTCTTGTAAGAAGAATCTGTCAAGCCGTATCATCGTTTACATTGCTTGCCTCGCTAGTACTTGTCTCTGCTGCACTTGCCTCCTGTGCCGGCAGTTCCATCAAAAATAACACAGCTGACACAACGGCAAAAGGACCCGTTCAGGCAAAAACCAATACAGAACCCAAACTGCAGAACCTGCCAAATGTCGAACTCACTGCCGGGCTGATGTACAAACTATTGCTGTCCGACATTGCCCGCCAGCGGAACAGCAATGACCTTGCGCTGGCGACCCTGGTCGATACAGCGGTTGAAACACGCGACCCCCGACTGGCTGCCCAGGCAACCCGCCAGGCTGTAGTTTTGTCTCAGTATGGCACTGCAGTTCAAATGGCCAGACTGTGGCTGGAGCTGGTACCGGACAACCTCGATGTCCACCAGACCATGGGTAATCTTCTGGTTATTGAAAAACAGCCAGAACAAGCTTTAGCACATTATAGCAAAGCTCTGGCTTTAGCAGACGAAAAAAACCGTAGTCTGCTACTGAAACAAATAAGTGGTACTCTGGTGCGTTACGGCAGCCCACAACAGGCTCTCGAATTAATCGAAAAGCTGGCAACTGAATACCCCGACTCAGCTGATGTAACGCTGGCCCTTGCCAGTATCGCCAGCAAGCTCAAAGAATATGGCATTGCGGCCACTGCCATTGAACGCACCCTGTCACTCGACCCGGACAACAGCAATGCCGCTACGTTTAAGTTCGGGCTGTTACTGCTCAATAAAAAAACCAGTAAAGCAGAGCAGTTTGCCAGCAGCTTTCTTAAAAAACATCCCTCAGCCATTTTGCTTCGCACGGCACTGGCCAGACACTATCTGGAAAATAACAAGCTTAAACAGGCAGAAAAGCAATACCTGGTAATATATAAACTGGATGAAACATCCATCATTGCACCGATGGCGCTGGCACTGATACGGATCAATAACAATAAACTGGACGATGCAACGATGTACCTGGAAAAGGTACTGCTGCTGCAACCGGATAATAATCTGGCCCGACTCTACCTCGGCGATATCGCAGCACAACAGAAAAAACTTGATGATGCTATCCAGTGGTACCGCTCTGTTACTGAGAAAGGGCAGCTGTTTAAAGCGCGACTACGCCTGGTTGATGTTATTTTGCAGCGAGACGGTGTCGATGCGGCAATGCGGGAACTTGAAGCCATACACGCCGTGAGCCCCATCCAGCAGGTAGACATCATTCTGCTTCAGCACGACCTGCTACTAGAGGCCGGACGAGAGGATGAAGCGCTGCAGGTCATCAATGCCGCCCTTGCCGATAGCCCGGATGACATACGTCTGCTTTATGCCAGAGCCATGATTGCTGCACGCCGGGGAGATATTGCTGGTCTGGAAAAAGATTTAAAACATCTACTTAAAATTGATCCCGACCATGCGCAAGCCCTGAATGCCTATGGTTTTACCCTGGCAGACCTGACGGATCGTTATAAAGAAGCCTATTCACTCATCAGGGCGGCACTGAAACTAAAACCTGGCGACCCGTATATCCTCGACAGTATGGGCTGGGTCGAGTACCGGATGGGTAATTACGGTGTAGCCGAAGACTATCTGCGCAAAGCACTGGCTAAACGAAATGACTCAGAGATCGCCTCTCACCTTGTTGAAGTACTGCAAGATGCAGGTAAAACGCGTGAAGCAAGAAGGGTCTGGACAAAAGCGAATAAGGATTTCCCGGAGAATGAGAAGTTGCAGATGGTAGGGAAAAAACTGAAGGGGAAGAGGAGCGGTGAAAGGTGAAAGGTGAAAGGTGAGAGGTGAAAGGTGAAAAAATGGTTGACGATTTATGTATCAGGGTTTACGGGGAAAAATTAATGAGAAAGATAAAAAATCAAAAATCTTAACCAGAGAGTACACGGAGATTGATATTGTCTTGTACGGGATTTTTTAGGTGTCTACCGCTGCGAGTTTTTTGGCTAATACAAAACCCTCTGTGTAAAAAACCCTCTGTGTAACTCTGTGTCTGTGCTTAATCGCCTTTGAAACTTGAAACTAAAATCTAAATTTACCATCGTCCTGTTTCTTTCGGCTGCTGTTTTGTTGTTAGGTGCCTGCGCCAGCAGACCTGTTAAGAAAGAGACACCCCCCGACTGGCAGTCAAAACAATCTGCTCTGACTAAAATCGACAGCTGGAAAATGCACGCGCGTATTGGCCTGCGCGGTATGGGCCGAAGTGGCAGCGCTTCTCTGATATGGATTGAAACACCCGAACAACGTAATCTACGCCTGCTAGGCCCACTTGGTGGTGGTCTGGTACTGCTGCAACAGGATGCTGCAGGGGTCTCTATAAAGGACAGCAAAGGCAGGGTCTGGCATGGGCAGGATGCCGGTGAACTGATCTATCGCGTCACCGGCTGGCAAATCCCTGTCTCCGGCCTGCGCTGGTGGCTGCTGGGCCTGACCGAACCTGGCAGCAAGGCTAAGTCTACCGAAGATGCTGAACATCGCCTGATTAGCGTCCAGCAGGCCGGCTGGAAAGTATCACTGGATAAATATACCCTGTTCAGTGGCCACAAACTGCCGGCCTCGATTGTGATGGAAACAGTAGCCAGCCGTGAGGATGAGCGGTATATTCAGATCAAAGTTATAGTTAAGGACTGGACTTTCGGGACTCGAGATTAAAGATTAAAAGATGAAAGAGAAACCAGTTAAGATGTTCCCTGACCTTAATCCTTAGTCCTTAATCTCGAATCTGCTTTATGCTAACCCTCCCCGCCCCAGCCAAACTAAACCTGTTCCTGCATGTCACAGGGCGTCGTGCTGATGGCTATCATGAATTACAGACAGTATTTCAGTTCCTTGATTTGCAGGATGAAATTACTCTTTCTGCCCGCCCGGATAAACAAATTCGGCGTCTGACCCGATGGGCTGATGTGGCGGAAGGGGATGACCTGATGGTCAAGGCGGCACATCGCCTCGCTGAATATGCCGGGGTTACAGCCGGGGTTGATATCAGTATTGAAAAAAATATTCCGATGGGCGCCGGACTGGGTGGCGGCAGTTCGGATGCGGCCACGGTTCTTTGTGGCTTGAACCGCCTGTGGGGTCTCAATTTATCGAAGGATACATTAGCCGACATAGGCCAGACACTCGGGGCTGATGTGGCGGTTTTTGTTCATGGTCATGCGGCATGGGCCGAAGGAACTGGCGATATACTGACTTCGATAGCTCCAGCTGAAGATCTTTACCTACTGATTGTACCGCCAGTACACGTCTCTACTGCGAAAATTTTCAGTCATCCCGCATTGACACGCGATAGCTCGCCAATCAGAATAACCGACTTTCTTGAAGGGCAAGGACATAATGATCTCGAAGCGGTGGTCAGACGGGAATATCCCGACGTAGATAAGGCCATGAACTGGCTGCAGCAATTCGCCAGGGTACGGATGACAGGGACCGGCGCGGGTGTATTTATTACTATAGAATCACCCGACAATGCGAAAAAAATTGCACAACAGGCCCCTGCCAGCTGGCAATGCTTTGTTACGCGGGGTTTGAATACCAGCCCGCTGAAATAAAGGGGTCGGAGTCGCACTTCGACTCCGACCCCTTTATTTCAGCTTTACGAATGGGGTGTAGCCAAGCGGTAAGGCACTGGATTTTGATTCCAGCATGCACAGGTTCGAATCCTGTCACCCCAGCCATCATTAAATGGGAGCAGACTTTTGCCAAACGATGACATGATAATCCTTTCAGGTTCGGGTAACCCCGAACTCAGCAAAGAAGTCTGCCAATTCCTGGATGTGCGTCCGGGTAAGGCCATAGTTGATACCTTCAGTGACGGTGAAATCCAGATTGAGATACTGGACAATGTGCGTGGCCGGGATGTTTTCATTTTACAGTCGGTCTGTCCACCCAGTAACGATAATCTGATGGAATTACTGCTATTGATCGATGCCTGCAAACGCTCCGCGGCCGGTCGTATCACTGCAACTATTCCCTATCTCGGTTATGCACGACAGGATCGGCGGCCTCGCTCACAGCGCACGCCAATTTCTGCACGCCTGGTGGCTGATATGATCTCCCGGGCTGGTGCCAACCATGTATTAACCGTAGATGTCCATGCAGACCAGATTGTTGGCTTTTTCGATATCCCAACCGATAATATCTACGCACTGCCGGTACTGCTTGGTGACGTCTGGCGCCACAGCGATGACAGCCTGATGGTGGTCTCACCCGATGTCGGCGGCGTAGTCCGTGCCCGCGCACTGGCCAAGCCACTGGAGGCAGACCTTGCCATTATTGACAAGCGCCGCCCGAAAGCCAATGTCGCCAAGGTAATGAATATTATCGGTGATGTAGAAGACAGAAACTGCGTCATCATTGACGACCTGGTTGATACCGCGAATACCCTCTGTGAGGCAGCCGGAGCACTGAAAAAGCGCGGCGCCAGTCGGGTTTCCGCCTGTTGTACCCATCCCATCCTGTCCGGCCCCGCTGTCGAACGCATCACCAGTTCCGAACTGGATGAGCTGGTCGTCACCAATACCGTACCACTTTCAGAGGACGCGGCAGCCTGCAGCAAAATCCGCCAGCTGAGTATCGCCGAGCTACTGGCTGAAACCATGCGCCGGATATATAACAAAGAATCGGTTAGTTCGTTGTTTTATTAACTTCAGTGTTCAGTGTTCAGTGTTCAGTGTTCAGTGTTCAGTGTTCAGATGGATGGTAATTTTACTGAAAACTAAAAACTAAGGATTATTTTCCATGGTGGGAAAATAGCATATCAGAGTTTTGAAAAACTTGTAGTATGGAAGAAATCTTCCCGTCTTGCTGTCGCCGTATATAGAGAATTCAAACCTTGCAGAGATTATGGGCTGAAAGACCAAATAACGCGTGCAGCAGTATCGATTCCGTCTAATATTGCAGAAGGTTCAGAGCGTGAATCTACTCGTGAATTTATTCGGTTTCTAAATTTCTCAAAAGGCTCAGCAGCAGAATTAAGAACGCAGATTTATATTGCCAAAGAAATATGTCTAATTAGCCCGGCCACTGCGAATTCTATCAATCAGGAATTAAAACAAATATCTTCAATGCTTCACGGTCTTGTGAAATCACTGAAAAGTCAGCTTATCTAACAACTGAACACCGAAAGCTGAACACTGAAAACTATTTTTTGCTATACTCGCCGCCTTTTTCCCGGTCTGGTCGCGGTCCGGGTTGTTTATTACGACAAAACGGGAGATTCCTAATGTCTAACAGTCATACTATTATCGCCGAAATGCGTGATATGCAAGGTACGAGTGCGAGCCGCCGCCTGCGTCATGCCGGCAAAATTCCTGCTGTTCTTTATGGTGCAGGAAAAGATACAACCATGCTCACACTGAGCCACAATAGCCTTTTTCATAACCTGGAGGACGAGTCCTTCCACAGCTCTATTCTGACAGTGGAGATAGATGGCAAAAAGGAGAAAGCCATTCTTCGCGATGTGCAGATGCATGCCTTCAAACAACTGATTATGCATGTCGACTTACAACGCATCAGTGCCAAAGACAAGATCCATATGAACGTGCCGCTACATTTCACTGGTGGTGAAGAAGCACCTGGCGTAAAGGTCGAGAGTGGTATTGTCTCTCATCTTATTACTGAACTGGACATAGTTTGTCTGCCTGTCGATCTGCCGGAATTTATTTCTATTGATATTTCTACCCTGAATCTCGGAGACTCTGTTCATCTTAGCGAAATCGAGCTGCCGGACGGCGTTGAATCTACCATCATATCTCATGGTGGAGATGACCTGGCCGTGGTTACGGTTGTAACTGTTCGTGCCCAAATAGAAGAAGAAACTGCTGAAGAAGATGAAGAAGCTGGTGAAGAAGACGCTGGTGAAGATACTGATACTGAAGCACCTGAGAGTAGTGAATAAGTCCTGTTTATGGCCCACGGCATCAGGCTGATCGCCGGCCTCGGTAATCCCGGTCAGCGCTATGCCGATAACCGGCACAATGCGGGCTTCTGGTTTATCGAGGAACTGGCGAATCGTTTTCACGCTAGCTGGCGTGATGAGTCTCGTTTCAAGGCACGGGTCTGTGAGATCATCGTCAATGGCGAGCGCATCTGGCTGCTGGCACCACAGGATTTTATGAATCACAGTGGCGCATCCATTGCCGCTTTTGCCCGCTATTACCATATTGACACAGAACAAATTCTGGTCGTCCACGATGAGCTCGATTTACTGCCCGGTCGCGTAAAACTCAAACAGGGAGGTGGTGCAGCAGGTCACAATGGCCTGCGTGACACCACAAAGCATCTCGGCAGCCCGAATTATCTACGTCTGCGGCTGGGTATCGGCCACCCTAGCAAACAGAGCGCGGTGGTCAATTTTGTCCTGAAGCGTCCGCCGGAGGCCGAGATGACGCTGATCCAGTCAGCGATTGAACACAGCGCTGATCATATTGAGGATATTCTCAAGGGTGACATACAAACAGCCATGAACGCCCTGCACTCTCACACCTAGGAAACAAATATGGGTTTTAAATGTGGCATCGTCGGATTACCAAACGTCGGCAAGTCCACTCTGTTCAACGCACTGACTTGCGCAGAGATTCAGGCCGAGAACTATCCTTTCTGTACGATCGAGCCGAATGTCGGCATCGTTGAAGTCCCTGACCCCCGTCTCGACAAACTGGCGGCAATTGTTAATCCAGAAAGAGTGCTGCCGACAACGATTGAATTCGTCGATATTGCCGGTCTGGTTGAAGGTGCATCAAAAGGTGAGGGCCTGGGCAACAAATTCCTCGCTCATATTCGTGAAGTCGATGCCATCGTCCAGGTAGTACGCTGCTTCGAGGATGAGAGCATTACTCACGTCGCTGGAAAGATCGATCCCATCTCTGATATCGATGTCATTGCCACAGAGCTGGCACTGGCTGATATGGATACCACGGAAAGGGCACAGGCCCGCGCACAAAAAATGGGCAAGGGTGGTGACAAGGACGCATTGAATGAAGCTGCGGTACTGCAAAGGGTCAGCAAACATCTCGATCAAGGGTTGCCGGTACGCTCGCTGGAGCTGGATGAAGATGAAATGGCAATACTCAAACCCTTGTGCCTAATGACCATCAAACCCACGCTGTATGTCCCGAACGTCGATGACAGTGGCTTTGAAAATAATCCCTTTCTTGATGCCGTAGTAGATCGGGCAAAAGCAGAAAATGCCGAGGTAGTCCCTGTTTGTGCAGCCATTGAGGCCGAACTGGTGGAAATGGACGAAGAGGAAAGAAAAGAGTTTCTCGATGATATGGGCCTGGATGAACCCGGCCTCGACCGCGTTATCCGCGCCGGCTATAAACTGCTACAGCTGCTCACCTACTTCACCGCAGGCGAAAAAGAGGTCCGTGCCTGGACTGTCCGCGCACACTCCACCGCCCCACAGGCCGCTGGAGTTATTCATACTGATTTCGAACGTGGCTTTATCCGTGCCGAAACCATTGCCTATGATGATTTTGTCGAGTTCAATGGCGAACAGGGTGCAAAAGAACATGGGAAACTAAGGCTGGAAGGGAAGGATTATGTTGTTAAGGATGGAGATGTGATGCATTTCAGGTTTAATGTATAAAAACAGTTCCAAGTTCCAGGTTCCAAGTCGAAAAAATCAGTAATTTACTCTTGTTTTTTAACTTGGAACTTGGGACTTGGATCTTGGAACTTTCTTTTTAGCTTTGAATCAAGTACATTCCCCTCCCCCAAATACATGGCAATGTAGCTCAGCTGGTTAGAGCACAGCATTCATAATGCTGGGGTCGGTGGTTCAAGTCCACCCATTGCTACCAAACATAGTTAGTAATAGTAATGGTTTCAGCGATATTTAACTTTTCATAATATTGCTGAAACCACCTGTTACACGACTTCTTACACGAGCATGGTCTAAAAAGGCTGAATAAGGCGTGAATATCGCATATTTTTACTAATGACAGCCTTTTATTAGTGTAGTTACTACATGACCTACCGTCTGATTCCCTGTTTAACTCTTTTCGGAGATGATTAAGTCATTCTCTGACACGAATATCTCCACGCCAGTATTTATCCCGTATATCCTGCATTTCTGCTATATACTTGAGCCCGTTTTCATGGATGCATTGCTTGTCTTCATTAAGAACAGACAGCAATGAGATTCTCGATTCCGGAAAGAAGACATCAAACGTCTCTTATCTTATATCAGTCTATTTCATAACGTGAATATTTCACACTTTTACAGATGACAGCATGCTACAAATGCAAATATGGCCCATGGTGTACTAGCCAGCCCAACAAAAGGAGATTATCCTTCTTGCAGCACAGATGCAGAGCTCACTTGATTCTAAAAACATTTAGGTAAACGAAAAACAGCATAATGATGCTATCTATGTACTAGAATTTGCCTTTCTTGCGTGCATTGTGCCATGGATCATCTGCGGATCAATATTCATCTTTTTCGCCCAGATCACTAAATTTACAGGCCTATATTCGGCATTAGCTCGCCATTTATCAAATACAGAACTGTCAATAGTCTCAAGGTGGGGTTCTATCCAACCACCCGTAACTTCTTCACGTCCACAGCCTATTTTTCTATAGAAGCGCTTTCCAAACTTGAGGACTCGATAAAAGCCCTTGAGAAATTCTGCATAGGAATCCACCGGAGTATCAAGGAGTTCGTTTCCTGACAGCTGTATTGTTTGACGAAAATTGAGACCGGCCTGTATTGCTTTTTTCTGAAGCCATTGCAGCGGTAATTGCGGTAACAGGTCATTGCGATAACCGCCGCCCACGTTTGAATGTGCCCCGACAAACCAACGCTGTTCGACTGTTGGTGGGGCAGTGTGAGTTTTTCCAGGGGCCTTTTTAGGGATGAAGTGATACCACAGCGAGGGACTAAAATTTTTGCGGTGTTCATCTATGGCAAGTGCCTGATAGGCATGCTCATATGACCTGCTGAGGCGCACAAAGTGTGAGTCAAATTCACCTCTTTTCTCGTGCCTGGAGAGTTTTACCTTGACGCCCAAGGCCCCGACCGTGTCCCATACGCCGATGAATTTTATGGGCACGCGTCGGCTGTACTGCACCATCCAAGAATCTTCGAGATTAAGTGCCGATGACTCACTAGGCTTCTTTGGAAGGCGATAAATAGGTTTAGCATCTTCTCTTTGATAACGCTCATAAACCTGCACTACCGGCATTGGCGAACCTGGAATTATCAGTCCGCATTTTGATATCATTCCTGCTAGGCTCCGCGCCGTAAACGCCCCGCGGCTGAAGCCGAATATGTAGATTGCATCGCCATCATCATAGTGCTCAATCAGCCACTGGTAGGCCTGCCTGATATTTTTGACAATCCCACGCCTGCGACACGTCCACGCATGCGGTCGTACCAGTTTGTACCCACCCCTTTATCATAGTAGGAGAGTTGGGTGCCTTGGTTATCAGTCTCGGCCAACATGGACCGGAGTCTCCATACGTTGGTGTTGTCAACCGGGTCGTTGGCAGTTCCATCTAGAAATATGGCAAGACGTTTCATCAAACTAGTTCCGTATTATAAAAGCTTAAGTGAGGTTAGACATTTCGTGCATCTTGCATAAGTATTTTTATTTATCTTTCAGTAAAGTGAAAGTATTGACTCGAAGTCTTATAGTGATTGATTTTGGCATAGCCTATCTTACTACATCAAATATACTGATATTTTCCTCTAATATAACTCACGTGTTCATTCGGTTATGTATAGATATATAACTCAGTGAAAACCATAATTTGTGGCTGTAACAATTTTGTCGTCATACAAAACTAAAACTGTTTGATGTCAGTCGTGCATGATGCCTTCCCACATGGCCTATGATTCGGTGTAGGAGCACTCTTCCATCCTGCAATCGAACCACTGAGATGTGTTGAGACATGTTGAGCTGTTGCCAGTACATCGCCACCAGCTAAAGTATCACCTGGATGGGATTTATTTTTCCACGTTCCAAGGTTCCATCCATGCAGTTCGTGAGCATACACTGCGGATTGAGTCGGATGACTCAAGCTCCTGGGTCCGTGCGCATTTCCTGGACCAAAAGAAAACAACAGTCGCGCATAAGTATTCTTAGAGCGCTGTGGAATATGCCGATTGCCCGACATCTTCGCACCATGATGCGGCACCACCATTGCTGCTACATCACCGTACAACTTGAATGGAAGTTGGTGATAGCCCCCATCTCCCGTCAGCAGCCAATGTAGTTTAGCGCCGCTCTTATCATCGTCAACTCGCATAGCCAAACACGTACCATTTCGGTCTTTGCCCGTACAGCGCCCAACTGTGAATGATTGTTTCCATGTGTTGTAAATGGTGATCAGTCCGATTCCTTGTGGCCAGATGAGAAGGCGTCCGCCAGCAAGCAGTATGTCGTTAGCAAAAACGGTATGCGTCGCCCCTATGATTTGACGTGGTGCTATCCACGTTCGAGCTAGTGCACGGGAATCTTTCCGTGCGCCTGCCCAGTGATCTGAGTCCCAATGGGAGAGCACAATCACAGGGTCATTAGTCCAACAAAACTCCAACGGTATAGGGGTAGTGTGAGCATTTCTGGTAACACCTGCACCTAAGTCATGATACAACCACGGCATTTGTTTATCATCAAGCAACGCAGAAGACGAACCCTGTCCAACGTCGAAGGTGGCCAGTGCCACAGCTCTCTTATGGGTGGTTAAGGCAGTTTTTAACTCATCAAGTGATGCATCTGGCCATGTGTCCATATCGAACGTACTAGAAAGCACTCTCGCTTCATGGCTTTCTACCTTTTTAAATGAAACGGTAGTTGTTTGTGCAACACCAAAGAGATTGCCGTACACATCGGCCTCCAATGTACTCTGTGGGTTCGATATGATGCGGAGCCAGACTTTCTCGTTTTCAACAATTTCGCGATAACGATTGAAGTTATCATTTGCTGCGTTTATCCTAATTTCGTAGCGCAGCAGTGGCATTTTTCCATAGGGGTCATTGAATGGCAGATTGTTATTATTCTTATTGAAAAGTGTTCCCCAATACTGCTCCCAGAGCTCGGGTGCGGGACTGTCCGTAGCTAAACTGTAAATATCTTGTGTTTGTTCTGCGTACCAGTCTGCGCTAACTGCCGAAAAGGCCAGGACCGCCTCTTTCGCATCAACCAGATCAACCGGTTCACATTGATCGAAACGTGCAAAAGCAATTCGCGGGATATCGAATAATACATCACCGTGGGATATGAAGAATTGATTCATACTGAAAACCTCATCGTTGCCATTAAGTATTAAGCCGCATCAGTACTATTGTGTATAGACCCAGTGTTTGCCGATCCAACTCTGATCAAAGTTTCAACGTGACATATCATGACAGTGCCTAGACTGATATATAAGGTCTGCTTGATTTTCCCAACCTGTGCCTGTCCTTTAATTTTACGAACCGTATTCCACACATGCCGAATTTTTCGCCACAATAAACTCACCGCCTGGTCTGATGCGTATTTGGATATGTCCAATTTTATCGTTAATCACATGACGATGCGTTGTCTGACGTTTTAGCCAGCGATTAGCGACGGGATCACGTTTGGTTTTTGTTTTTGGTGTAGGGTCACGTGTAACTATAAGGGATGAGGCTAGTGGAATAATCCTCTCAATATCACTCTCAGCAGGTAAATGTGAATTGGAATATGGAGTAGTTATCGCCTGTGGTTGCAAGGCAAATAATTTTTCCCAAGCACCTTGGTGATGACCATTTACGCTACCATGATGTGCAACTTTGTAGACATGTGCTTTATCTAAACTTAATTCTGTTGTTATGTCACTATTAAGTACAGCACTCCAGCCGGTGCGGATATTACCGGACTCTTCTAAATCTGACCCTAGAACGGCTGAAAATTTTCCGAATGAAAAATGCAGCGCAACAGCATTGAGATTTTCACTGGATGGTGCCACGAGGCGCACACGTCGCTCACCTTTTTTTGGCTTCAGTTCACGAATGCGTTCAATAGCCTGAGTTGTAGCTACCCGACTTGGCGATAAGGCTACTAATCGAGCACCACTACTATGATCATCAAAAAAGGAATACCTGGCATGAACTAAGTCAAATCGGTCATGTCGTTTTCTTTTGCGCAAGCACTCGACAATCTCGCGAAACTCGCGGATCTCCTTGTCAGTATCACCAAATGGGTCTTTTTTGTAGAGAGAAGCCAGATTAAGTGCTTCCTCATTGTATAATGCCGCTGAAGCGTGAATAACTGCGCTTTCGCAGGCACAGACTAACTCGTAAGCGCCCTCAATATGATCTCTGTGCCAGTGGGAAATAAGTAAACCTGTCACTTCAGTAGCGACATTCACGCCCATTGACCGTAGATACTCTAATGCAATCGGTATCTTACTGTCGGGTGAAAGGCAACTATCAACTATAAACCAGCGGTTGTCACCGTAGTGAATGACGATACATTCACCTACCCCGGGACCGAACAGAGAAATCTCTGCCGTATCAGGATCAGGGGCTTCTGTCTGGATCGCGATTGAAGAAACTGGCCAACTCCTCTGCTTGACTGGAGGCCGTATCAATTTCCTGTTGAGACCATACAGGTAAGCGGCGGAAATGTATTTTTGAAAAACCTTCGCGAGAGATCATTTGTCCTTGAACATAACCGATGTACCAGACAAATGAATCACCCTTTTCGAGTTGGTTCTGGTCTACTTCCTGGATTTCGTCAAAACTCAGAGTCACCTGTTCTTCGGGGTTTTTGGGATGAGTAACGTCAGTAATACGAGCAGAAAATTCTTTGCTTTCGTGATCAACCTCGGTCACGAAACCGGAGAATTTCTGTTTAATATTATCGATGACGTTGGGCACGACAAGTGCGCGTTCGAGTACCTGGCGACGGAACTGGCTCGTTAGCCGATACTGAAATAGCGCATCCAAATTTTTGGTAACAACATCTTCGCTATCGGTGGCGGTTTCGCCGGTAGTTTCGGTCGCGATGCGAAACTTGAGCGCTGCTTCGCGAGACGCTTCATTGCTTCGGTATGTATCGCCATCAAACTCGGGCGTTGACAGTGTACTAATTGCAGTCACCCTAAACCTCCTTCCTCAAGTTGGCTGGAGAGTGCTTTCTTTATGAAATCATCTGCAAAATCCAGTGCTATCTCCCAGTGGCCATTTAAATAATCAATCATGGTTGCAGCACTATTGTCTTCGATGACCACATGGTTGTTGATACTGATCGAAAGTGTACGAGACACAAGATCTAGGGCTTTAAGTGTAGGCCTGATGAAACCTTTCAGGTCGTCCGGTCTAGGCATTTGCATGGTCATTTCCAACAAACCCAGGGCATCTTGTTTTTCCTTATCAAGGTCATTGATATAGGGGGCGGCTGCCACCCAAGGTTCCTTGGGTGCCATTAGCTCACCAAATTTGATCCAGAGATCCTTATCAGCAATCTGAATTACAGCCGTGTAGTTCATACCCATTTGTGTAATTGGAGTTTCCTGTAAAATGCCGAAGGTACTGATAGCTATATCCTTGAGGCTCAGGTACTCACTGGCTCGGGCACAACCAAGCGTAAATTTATTGAGCATCACCTGTAGGTTGCGTTGATTTTGAAATTCCACCTGAGCCAGGTCAGGCATTGTAGCCACGGACGGTTTGTCACTGCTTGATCGACGACCGGGATAATTCCAGTCAGCCAATATTTCGTGGCGGATAAACCACTCCGGGTGGAAGATAGATGGGTTGAAGCTCCCAACCAGTACAATACTGGCATCCTCGCCAATTTTTTCCCAAGCACTCATAGAAACGGTCTGCCTATGTTTAACGTGATGTCTTACCAACAGTGGATATATAATTTATATTATTTCATGCCCTCTACCGGAAGCATCAGTAGGCGTCATAGCCCGCCATTATGCGGGAAAATTACTCTCTTGCAAACTTCTGCAGAGTAATACGCTAGGTAGCTAGCATGCTTGCTAAGCCCACTTAGCCCTTAATTGCCTGCATTTCAACCACGCTACAACCATTGAAGCACATGTCGAACCATAGGATTCCACAGAACCTTCACACACGCGCTACAAACTATTCCTTGTCTTTGCATCCTATATGCTGGGGTCGGTGGTTCAAGTCCACCCATTGCTACCAACTTCAGACTCCTGGCCGCTGTGCTGCCAGGGGTTTTTTATTACAGTTCACCGCTTTAAAATACCTGTCAGTTTGCGCGTTACGCGATAGGACGGTGAGGTCTTGATTGCAAGAAGCTCTTCCTTATGTGACTTCAGGGCTTGCTTAAGTTCATTAATCTGCTTAAGCATCTCGTTTTTATCCTTCTGCCAGGCAGAAAATTCCTGCTTCAGACCATCGCGTACGATTGCATATTCTTCACTGTGCGGCCAATCCATCTCTATTTCCACATGAAGATTTTCAGCGGCATCGGTCAGCCGATATTCAAGGCGTGGGTCACTGTCATGCGCCATAAAAACGGTTTCGTTGCTGCTGCCGCAGACGCTGATGCCTTTAACATCGAAATGTTCAGTAATCTCCTGCGCAGAATACAGCTCCAGCAGTAATTTATCCCCTGCTCGCAATTCTAATCGATAAAGATGGAAGTAGCCCTCACGCTCTGCCGGATCAAAACGCAGCAGACTGCCGGCTGCCAGCGGTACTGGAATATCGAATGAAAGTTGTTGATGATCAGACCCCAATACCGCTGTTGCTTTGATGCTGTTCTGCTCCGAACAATGTTCATTCGGCTGCGCCCAGTACAGACGGGGATAAAACAGTGTCTCGCCACTGCCCGCCTGAGGCACAGTCTCCAGCAGACGACTGACCAGCCTGTCCTGGTCAACGGTACCGATAACCGCCTGAAATCTATCTTCCATGGCGACGTATGCCTGCAGCTTGCCAGAGAGGACAAGGCCAAGTTGCTCGAAGCTGGAAACCAGGTACTCTCGAATACTATTCCAGCCATTGTTGTCGAATAAAGGAGCAAACTGTCGGCTATTACCATAGACAAACCAGAACAGAGCACGAAACAGGACAAACTCTGCTGTCAGTTTTTCATCCAGCTGCCATTCGCGATCGAAGCTATGGTAGTTACCTGACACATCAACAATGATATTAAACGGCAGCATGTCGAATATATCTTTCGCAACAGGATGTTTTGCTGCATATTCTTTAAGAAATTCGTAATAGCCCTGGTACAGAGTGATTAAACGTTGCTGATCCTGCCAGGTCATCAGTGTCTGCAGCCAGTCGTCTGCCAGCACCCTGCCCGTCAGATAGTCTTCATCGATACAAATCTGCTGTAATCCAGATGCGGCGGCATTTTTGTTTACTACACGGCCCAACCTTTGCTTGCGTACTATCTTTTCGTCGCGGTGTTTGCGAGTACTTGTACGAAATTCAGCTTTGCGTTGTGAACCGGTAAAATGGGCGAAATCAAAGGAGGCAATTTTGTCTACCGTACCGTTATCGCGGCCGGCGATGATCAGATAGGAGTTGGCAAATTCGAGCAGGCTGCCGTTTTGAACACAGGCCTGCCAGAAAAGATATTCGTCAAAATTGCTGTCAAGGACGCGCAGGTAATCACGTGACACTGTACCGCGCAAATGGGACGCTGCTGAAGGATCATTGAGAAATTCTTCATGCAGCACAACCGTAGGTATTTTGTAGTCCGGGAAGGGTACCAGGAAGACATTACTGTTGTACCCTGCGTCGTCAAGTATGCTACACCATTCAACATGGTCATAGGTACATATGCCTGCGCTGTCTGGATAGCGATTGATACCAATATAGGGAACACCGTAGTGATCCTCGGTCGCACCCATCAGATACTTCAGGCCAAGGCGGTTCTCGATTGCTGTGATTACTACACCGTCAGGCAGGAGGCTTTCCTGCACAGCCGCGAGGATCTCCAGTACCGCAGCTCGATCATCAGCCGCATCGGGACAAAATCGTCTGGCATACTCAAGCACACCAATAAGGAACACCGCGTCATAGGCCTGCCTGGGCAGTTTAAGGCGATTGAAGTTGGCATTTACTATGTTTATATTGTCTAGATCTCGGCAACGAGAATGGGCAATGCCTGCACGTCGGAAGCTGCCCTCTATGGCATCAACGTTCATTCCCTGTTCGGCCAGATAACGGGAAATTGCGCCGCAACCGCAGCCCAGTTCAAGGACATTTTCAAGGCCGGACAAATCCAGTGCCCGCAGCAGGTGTGCCCGTTTTGTTGTCAGATGATATTCTGAAGGCCAGTCATGTATATGGCTTTCCAGTTCTGCTGATGTGGAGCTGGTGTCAGCTGCATTGGCAATAATTTTTTTAACATAGGATTCTTCATCATCGCCATCTGAATAGGTAAAATCATCCTGTACATCGGCGCCCAGCAAATGCCAGAGGCCGGATGTTGCCTGCTCGAGTTTGTTTTCAGTAATTAGCCTGGAAGCCGTCATATATCCTGTCCTGTCAAAAGCAATCGAACGATAGCATATAAAGCTCTTTTACGGGTCACGGCTTACTATTTTCCGTAAATCGTAAAACATAACACATGCTTTAAACTTGCCGATCGACCCCCGAAGTGGAATATTACGCCACTACGTAAATGATGCATTGCAATTGGAGAAATAATGTCTACCGAACTACGTGAAATTCGCATCAACCCCATCGTCCCGAATGAATCTGTCCTGGTCGCTACGGCACGCGGTAGCCGTCCGAAAAAGGCCGAAGAACTGGCGCCGCGAGATTCCCGCTCACATGTCGCCACCTGCCCATTCTGCCGGGGCAATGAAGACATGACGCCTCCAGTCATTCAGGCTTTACCGGATGAAGTTAAATGGGAAATTCGTATTGTCGAAAACCTCTATCCTGTCCTCGGTGATGATCGTGAACAGCCTGATCTCAACCTCGGCCTGCAGCAAACGATAGATGGCTATGGCCGCCACGAAGTAATCATCGACAACAGCAATCATGGCATCGCTATTCATGAAATGACTAACAGCCATCTCGCTCTGCTGTTCAGAACCTATCGAGATCGCATGCAGGTATTGTATACGTCTGATGACCGCTTACGTTATGTGCTGGCCTTCAAAAACTTCGGCCCCGCTGCCGGTGCCAGTATCCCGCATACCCATTCACAGATGATTGCACTTCCTGTGGTGCCTGATAATGTACAGGCTGAAGTTGATCACTCGCACGACTATTATGAAAAGCACCATCACTGCGTTTTCTGTTCATTGATTGACGAAGCGCTAACCTTTGAGACCCGCATCTATGACC
The DNA here is from genome assembly GCA_002897635.1 of bacterium BMS3Abin11. Classification (NCBI taxonomy): domain Bacteria; species bacterium BMS3Abin11. The sequence continues at coordinate 88,898 of BDTD01000033.1, forward strand.
GTGACTCCGGTGAAATCAGGCGACAGATTGATGTTGGTCAGTATGTCATTGAGCGCGGTAAAAACTTTATTGCCATCAAGCCCTTTGCCAGCCGTTACGAGTGGGAGATACATATCCTGCCAATGGCACATCAGGCCGATTTCAAGGATGCGGCCGATGAAGATCTGGAAGATTTTGCTACAGTGCTAAAACATACCATGGCAAGACTGGATGCTGTGCTCGGCGGGGTACAGTACAACTACTTTCTGCATTCCATCCCACATAACCGCCGCTTCGAAGAAAACCTCCCCAGCTACCACTGGCACCTGGAAATCACACCAAGGACATCAATCCCAACCGGCTTCGAACTTGGTTCAGGGTTATTCGTCAACACCATCAGCCCGGAAGAAGCGGCTGAACAATTAAGGAATGTGGAGCTAGCAAAGGAATAACTACTTCCTTTGTGTATTACGGTTTACGGTTTACGTAACGCCTAAAACGTAAAACATTCTTATATCTCCACCAGGCCTTTCAGCACCATATCGGTGAAACTTACTATTCCTACTACCTGGCCATTCTCCACCACCGGTGCGCGGGACAGGCCGAAGCGATCGAAAAGTCTTGCTGCATATCGGATATCCATATCCGGATCGACGGTGACTATCGGTTTTGACATCACCTCATAGACGTTGACCCGTTCGGGTGATCTGTCCTGTGCCAGCACCTTGCGTGCAACATCGGAAATCAGGATCATACCGTATTCATCATTCTCATCACGCTTCTCGACAATCAGTGACTTATTGTCCATGTGTTTCATTGCTTTCATTGCTTCCTTTACACTCATCATGCCGTCAACAATATCAAATTTATGCTTCATCACATCGCGAACGGTGATGCGCTTTCTTTCAGTCGTCATATCTGTTCCTCCACGGCTTCACTCAATTCCTCAATTTGCTTTGCTACGCCTACAGCATCTTCAACATCAATCTGAAAAGCGATACCTGAGCCCGGATCCTTTTCAAATTCGGCAACATCGGATATTTTCTCAATTATAGTCCTGCTCATATGTTCCTCAACCAAAAATAGCAGGACATCACGCTGTGTCTCCAGTGACAAACCAAAGAAAGTTTTGGTTTTTTCCAATCCTTCGCCACGGGCATTATTAATGACCGTTGCACCAGTCGCACCGGCCTCTCTGGCAGCATCCATGACGGCATCGGCCTTACTGTCCTTAACAAAGGTAATAATTAATTTAAAATGCATGTTTACTCTCCTGCTATTTGCTTTTCATGTTTTTTACGCTTTCTACTGCGAAATTCTGAGATCTGGGCATAGGCCATGACACTGATAATCGGGAACAGACTGGCAAAGGCGATCAGGCCAAAGCCATCAACCAATACACTGCGGCCGGGGATGGTAGCTGCCAGGCCGAGACCCAGTGCAGTTACCAGCGGCACAGTCACGGTAGAAGTGGTCACACCGCCGGAATCATAGGCCAGAGGAATAATCGCACGCGGTGTAAAAAATGTCTGTATCACAACAATGACGTATCCGGCAATAATAAAATTCTCCAGCGACACACCACTAACAATTCGGTATACACCCAGCGTTATGCCGAATGCAACACCGATGGCGACCGCAATGCGCAGACCCCAGATACTGATGGTTCCGCCGGATATTTCTTCCGCCTTTATCGCCACGGCAAGTAATGCAGGTTCTGCCAGGGTTGTGCTGAAACCTATCATAAATGCAAAAAGATACACCCAGTAATAATCAGCCCAGCCCAGGTCCTCAACATGACCGCCGCTACTGGCGAGAAATACCGGATCAGTCAACTGGGTAGCCATTAGCTTGCCTATCGGAAATAAGGCCATTTCCAGACCAAGTAAAAACAGCGCGAGCCCGCCAAGCACAAATGCAAAACCTGCAATCAGTCGCTGAGGATGGTTTACACGCTGGCGTATAACAAATATCTGAAAGAATAGAATCACAGCAATGATCGGTAACAAATCCCGTACGGTTTGTAGCAGGGTGATAAAAAGCTCTCTGATAATTCCCGGACTGCCTGCCTGTTGAATAACCTGGGCTACCATTTGGCTCTGCTGGTCGTCGCACTGCGGCTGTTGCCACAACCAGCCTGCTTCACCTGCAATTCCGTAGAGTAAAACGAAGATTATCGGCAGCAATGAAGCAAAGGCGATGAGGCCAAAACCATCCAGCATGGGATTGCGCCCCTTGATGGCGGCGGCAAGCCCTACACCCAGTGCGGCCACTAGCGGAACGGTAATGGTTGATGTCGTCACACCACCGGAATCATAGGCAATACCGATGATGCTCTGTGGTGCAAAAGCGGTCACGATTACAACCAGAATATATCCGGCAATAATCAGATACTGGATCGGCCAGCCACGTATGATCCGCAGCACACCCAGCATAATGGCCAGACCAACGGAGACACCGACAGTCAGTCGCAGGCCAAACGCATAGCTTTCCATCGACTCTGCGTTATTACTGATAATGCAGCCTGCCGCCGCAACTTTCGAGGCCTCTCCAGCGACCGCAATCAGGGCTGGCTCGGCAATGGTAGTCCCCAGGCCCAGTGCAAAAGCAAAACTTAACAAGCCCAGCGTCCTGCTTTTGCTGGCAAAGTCATGGGCCATGTTGTTACCAATAGGGAACAACCCTGTTTCAAGACCAAAAACGAAGAAAGTGAGACCCAGGATAACCAGAATGGCCCCGGCAAGTATATTAAACAGGCCATCAACCGGCTGCTGTAGTATCAGCAGTTGAAAAAATGCAATAACCAGAAATACCGGCGCCAGATCACGCAGGCTGTCGAGCATGGAGGAGGAAAATAAGCGCAGGATTTTATTTATAGACATCCTGTTTACAGCCTGCTGTGCATTTTACAGATCAAAGCTGCAAGTTCAGAATCTGTTTTCCGATTCCTTTCCCACGCCAACCCGATAATATGGCCATGCGGCCAATCCGCCCTTCAGGCAGTAAACGGCCGGTAGCAATAGCCTGCCCATTTCCATCCTGTGCAAGAGTATGGATAGCGCTCTTATCACGTTCATCCCATTCAAGTCGGGCGGAAATCCCCTGTTCGTTAATGAAAACGTCCTGCCGGACTGATTGCAGCAAGTCCTTATCCTGCTGCCAGTTTGCCAGTCGACAGGTGCAGGGTTTCGGTTTGTGGCTTTTCATTGTTTGTATGATATAGCATATGGGGTGATTTTTTTCCCCCTGCCTTTCCTATTGTTCAGCCTGAATCCTGCGAAGAGTCTTTCCCTCCAGGCCTGCCTCATCTGCAAGCTGTAATGCCCTCTGCAAACGTGCAGGAGCTGAACGACCTGTGCAGCTGTGTTTCGGGTCACCATCAAAGGCGACCAGCATAGCGGCAATCAACCCCCTGCTATCCAGCTCTTCCCCTGTCAGCCAGGCCTGCAGTTCCAGCACGTCTTCCGCCACCTCTATGGCTAAAGAGCGGTGATCCTGCCACAACTCCGAAACATTGCCACCAACAACCAGTCCAGCAATGTTGGTGGTCAATATATAAAGGTTTTTTCTTACCAGCTCAAACAGCAGATCCCCTGCTGAGTTGAGCTTTTCTACTGGAATCGCGAGGGCATTAAGCGCCTCGCAGAGTAGACCGGCATGTGGGCCGAAGACGGGTGAGACAACTATGGGCTTTGCATCCATGCCCGGCTTTTTCTCAAACCAGACAGAAATAATGGTTGGCGACTCAATGCTGTGTTTTTCCCAGTCACGTGGTAATAACTCGTTTTGGACCAGGCACAGTCTATCGACCCATGCCTTTGGCATACCTTCAAGCGAGGCATGTAGGTCCTTTTCCGCAACGGTCAGCAGAACGGCTTCTGGGTCAGGGTTTTCATTTGCGATTTGATTGATATCATCGCAGCGATTGACGGGAATCAGGGGGTAGCCCGATCTCAGCAGACCTCGCGCAAATACACCGCCGATCTCACCTATACCAATGATCACTACTGGCTTTTTCATGTCGGAACAGCTCCTGGAATTATTATTACAAATTATTTAATAATTATATCTACCGATATAATGCTATTCACGTAAAATAGAACTAATTAGCAATGGAAACAATGATTGATTCATAGCGTCCCGTCATTGCACCCTTCGGGTATTTCCTACAGAATGGCTACGCCATTCTTGCGGTCACGAGCACCGAAGCGCGGCATTCTCCATGCATGTACTCGAGTAATTAGAGGTTGCTTCGTCACCATGTTCCTCGCAATACCGACTGGATGAGAGTTTCCATTAAGAAACTAACACAGGCTCTGAAATGAATATACTTGTAGTAGGTGGCGGCGGACGTGAACATGCGCTGGCCTGGAAGTTATCCCAAACTCCGGTAGCAGAATCAGTTTATGTCGCGCCCGGCAATGCAGGTACAGAAGCTGAGCCCGGGCTGGAGAATGTTTCCATCGCGGCTGATAATATTGATGCACTGGTTAAATTTGCGCTTGCGCACAAAATCGACCTAACTGTCGTCGGCCCCGAACAACCGCTGGTAGCAGGAATTGTTGATCGCTTTTATGATGCTGGCCTGCGCTGCTTCGGCCCCAGTGCTGAGGCGGCAGAGCTAGAAGGCTCAAAACGTTTTACCAAGGATTTCCTCGCCCGCTTCAATATACCCACCGCGACCTACGAGTCATTTACTGAAATTGATCCGGCAATAGCTTACATACGCCAGCAGGGAGCACCAATAGTAATCAAGGCCGATGGCCTGGCGGCCGGTAAAGGGGTGATCCTGGCGCAGACAGAAAAGGAGGCGACCACTGCCGTGCGAGACATGCTGGCCGGCAATGCCTTTGGTGCGGCCGGACATTGTGTAGTCATTGAGGCGTTTCTAACCGGTGAGGAGGCCAGCTTCATCTGCATGGTCGATGGTAGTCATGTACTGCCACTGGCCACCTCACAGGATCACAAGACACGCGATAATGGTGATACCGGCCCCAATACCGGTGGCATGGGCGCCTATTCACCGGCTCCGGTAGTGACTGAAGAAATGCATCAACGCATCATGAATGAAGTCATCCTGCCGACAGTCGAGGGCATGAAGGAGCTCGGCAGGCCGTATACCGGCTTTCTCTATGCCGGCGTCATGATCGATGCGGACGGTACACCGAATGTACTCGAATACAACTGCCGCTTCGGAGACCCGGAAACCCAGCCAATCATGATGCGCCTGCAGTCCGATCTGGCCTGGCTCTGCGATATGGCGCTTGACGGTAAGCTAGACAAAGTCACGGCACAGTGGGATGAACGGAAGGCGCTGGGTGTGGTGTTGGCGGCGGGTGGCTATCCCGACAGTTACAACAGTGGAGATATCATCGACAGCCTGCCGGAAAACACAGAAGATATGCATATCTTCCATGCCGGGACAGCGACACAGGGGAATAAGCAGGTTACCAGCGGCGGGCGGGTGCTGTGTGTCACAGCCCTGGGTGACAGTGTTACCGAAGCACAACATCGCGCCTACGAAACCGTGAAACAGGTACACTGGGATAATGTCTATTACCGCACCGATATCGGCCACCGCGCAATCAGCCGGGAGGCTCTATCCTGAAAAGGGATGACACCAAACAGGCAATGGAAAAGCTGCGTGCGGGTGGTATCATTGCCTACCCTACCGAGTACTGCTATGGACTCGGCTGTGATCCGCACAATAACGTGGCTATCCGCTCATTGCTTAAGATCAAACATCGCCACTGGCAAAAAGGCTTAATCCTGATTGCCGCCTCGGTAGAACAGCTCTATCCGTACATCGACATAAACAAATTCAACATAGATAAAACTGAGCCTGGCTGGCCCGGACCAATCACCTGGGTAGTGCCTGCCGCAGAGAATGTCAGCCACTATCTGCAAGGTGTTCACTCTGGCATAGCTGTACGGGTAAGTAACCACCCACTTACTAACCTGCTGTGCCGCACTTTCCGGGGCCCAATTGTGTCGACTAGCGCCAATCCGGAGGGACAGGCGCCTGCCTTAACTGCTAACGGTGTGAGACGTTATTTCGGAGATGAAGTTGGGTTTATCCTTGAAGGATCGTTAGGAGGGCTGGAAAAACCTACGCCTATTTATGATCTGTTAAGTGGGCAAATTTTGCGGCCATGAAATACCTGCCGTGCGTTCATTCAGCCTCATTGTCCGAATAAATTCGGACCTACAATTATTTTCTACCTGAAAGGGTATTTTTTCGTAGGTGCGAATTCATTCGCACAAAAATCTCACGACAAACAGCCGACGTTGAATAAACCTTATGACTTTTCCAGATCCAGCACCCCACCTGGATTATCTTCTACCTGAGATGCCAGATCGCGTAGTGCCGCCTGCAGAGCCTCTTCTATCACGGGGTGGTAAAACGGCATACGGAGTAGATCAAACACGGTCAAATCCTGCTGTATACACCATGCCATAAGATGCGCCAGGTGTTCGCCATTGATGCAGAACAGGCTGGCACCCAGTAGCTTGCCGGTTTTTTTATCGCCATAAACACGAATCAGGCCTCGGTTTTTAGTCATTATCAGGGCGCGGCCTACCGGTGCCATTCTTATCTGGCCGATAACGGTTGTTTCCTGATCCAGCTCAGACCAGTTAGCGCCTGCCGTACATATATTTGGATCGGTGAATGTTATCGCAAGCGGTATTTTGCGTTTATAGGCCTGAATGCTATCTCCAGCAGCATTGATGCCGGCGATTCTGCCCTCGTCACCGGCTTCATGCAGGACGGCTCGATCACCGTTTACATCACCGGCGATGAAAACAGGCTGATCGCCACACTGCATAGTATTCGGATTGTAGAGTGGTACACCCTGCGGGTTCAGCTCGATATCCAGATTCTCAAGTCTCATGCCTTCAACATTTGGGCTGCGCCCCATGCTGACCAGTAAGCTGTCAACCAGTACACTATTATCACCAGCAGTGACGCGCAGCTTGCCATCCTCCATTGTTACTTCTGCCCCCTGTCCCAGCCACAGCGGGAACTCACGCGCGAGCGTTTCAATGACCGACTGCTGAATCTCCGGGTCTTCAATGCCGCCGATTTGTTCTGCCATATCGACACCGGTTACATCGACATCCAGCCGTGCCAGTGCCTGACCAATCTCCAGCCCAATCACGCCGAGACCAATAACGGCCACTGATTCAGGAAGCCCATCAAGTTCAAAAAGGGTATCGGTAGTGATGATGCGGTCAGAGAATGCCTGCCAGGCCTTTGGGATGACAGGCGTTGTACCGCTGGTAATCACTACGCTGCTGAAATTAACAGTATCTTCTCCAACACGCAGCTGTCCGGGTTTAATAAATTCAGCCAGGCCATGGATGATGTGGTCTTTCAAACGTTTGTCATTACTGGCGAAAACACGCTCAACAAACATGTCCCGCAGTTCGCGCACGAACTCCATTACTTCTTCTTTATCGACCGACAGTTGTTCGCTACCTTCTATGCCTTCACGCTCGAGCGCTTTACGACGATGAAAATCCTCAGCCGCCTGAATAAGTACTTTAGAAGGCATGCAACCGACTCGCGAACAGGTCGTGCCTAGCTCACCATTCTGAACTATCAAATAGCTTTTACCTTTACGCACTACCTGTGACAGAGCATACAGACCAGCTGATCCCGCACCAATTATGACGACATCTACATTGTGCTTCATTTATTTTAACTGATTCTATGTTTCGTTGATGGGGTCTTCCGTCTGTGCCTCGACTTCATGTATGCCGGCTTCAACCTTGCGCTGGTCACCAAGATAATAGCGCTTCTGTGCATGCATGGTTTCATCCAGTTCGTAGACCAGAGGAATACCGGTAGGCATGTTAACCCTGGCAATATCTTCATCCGAGATATTTTCGATATACTTCATCAGGGCTCGTAGACTGTTGCCATGCGCACAGATCATTACCTGTTTGCCCGCCTCTATCATTGGGCGAATGGTACTTTCCCAGTACTCAAGCACGCGGTTCAGGGTATCGTGCAATGATTCGGTATTCGGTAGTTTTATGCCAAGATCACTGTAGCGCGCATCATACATCGGATGACGTGGGTCAGACGTACTCAGTTCAGGTGGCCTAACCTCAAAGCCCCTGCGCCATTTCTGCACCTGCTCTTCACCATAATTTCTCATTACTTCTTTCTTATCCATCCCCTGTAATGCACCGTAGTGCCGCTCATTCAGAACCCATGATTTGTCCACAGGAACCCACATCAAATCCATGTTATCGAGGATGATCCAGGTGGTACGAATTGACCGCTTAAGCAGTGAGGTATATACCCGATCGAACACAAAACCAGCGTCTTTAAGTAGTTTAGCTGCATCGGTAGCCTCTTCTATCCCACGGTCAGTCAGATCAACATCTGTCCAGCCGGTAAAACGATTTTCCAGATTCCACATACTCTGTCCGTGGCGGACTAGTACTAGCCTTTTCATATTTTCTCTCTCGTAAAATTTCTGGATAGAAGGATAAAGGTAAAAGGAGAAAGGTGAAAGGTGAAAGGGAAAAAGAAGAAGAAGAAAGGAGGAAAGGAGGAAAGGAAAATCAAAAGCATCATGCCCCTTAGTCCTTTGTCCTTAATCTTTCCTCCTTTCCTCCTTTCCCCTGGTTTTCTGCCGTCCTGCGATATCTAGCCATGTCTCAATAATGGTGTCGGGGCTCAGTGACAGGCTGCTGATCCCCTGTTCAACCAGCCAGGCTGCAAACTCAGGATAATCCGACGGCCCCTGGCCGCAGATACCAATATACTTATTGTGCTTCAGACAGGCCTTGATCGCCATCAATAGCATCTTGCGAATGGCTGGATCACGTTCATCAAACAAATGTGCCACAAGGCCAGAGTCACGATCCAGCCCCAGGGTCAGCTGGGTCAGGTCATTGGAACCGATCGAAAAACCGTCGAAATACTGCAAAAACTCCTCGGCCATTACGGCATTGGAAGGCAGCTCGCACATCATTAAAATCTTCAGGCCGTTTTCACCGCGTCGCAAACCATTTTCTGCCAGCAGATCGATGATGGCTGAAGCCTCGTCCAGCGTGCGAACAAAGGGCACCATGACCTGGATATTAAGCAGCCCCATATCATCTCGAACTGACTTAAGGGCCTGGCATTCCATGGCGAAACTTTCTCTGAACTGGGGTGAAAGATAGCGTGTGGTACCGCGGTAGCCGATCATCGGATTTTCTTCATCGGGCTCGTAGAGTTCGCCGCCCAGCAGGTTGATGTATTCATTGCTCTTGAAATCAGACAGACGCACAATCACTGGCTGTGGGGCAAATGCGGCGGCAATGGTAGCGATGCCTTCTTTCAGTTTTTTGATATAGAATTCAACAGGGCCGTCATAACCCGCTATTTTTTCGGCTATCTGCCGCTGCAAACCTTCCTCCAGGTGACTGTAGCCAAGCAGGGCCTGCGGATGTATACCGATCATGGCGTTTATAATAAATTCCAGCCGTGCAAGTCCAACGCCCTGATTGGGCACACGCGAAAAATCAAAGGCACGCGTCGGGTTACCGACATTCATCATTAGTTTTACCGGCAGGTCCGGTAAACTATCAACTTCATGCCTTTCCACCTCAAACGCCAGCTTCCCCTCATAGACACTGCCAGTATCACCTTCTGCACAGCAAACAGTAAGCTCCTGCCCATCATGAATACTGCCTGTGGCATCGCCGCAGCCTACGATAGCCGGAATATCCAGCTCTCGCGCGATGATTGCCGCGTGGCAGGTGCGACCACCACGATTAGTGACTATCGCCGATGCACGCTTCATGATCGGTTCCCAGTCCGGGTCGGTCATATCGGTCACCAGAACATCACCGGCCTGCACATCCTCCATCTTCGACGGATCAAGGACAACCCGGCCAATGCCACTGCCGATACGTCGGCCTATCGCTCTGCCGGTAATTAACACCGGGCTTTTCTGCCGCAGATGATAGCGCTCTATTACAGCACCACCCTGCTCCCCGCTGCGCACCGTTTCCGGTCTTGCCTGCACTATATAGAGTCCACCGTCTACGCCATCGAGTGCCCACTCTATATCCATCGGCCTGCCATAGTGTTGTTCGATAGACACGGCATGGCGCGCCAGGGCTTCAACCTGTTTATCCGTAATGCAGAAGCGTCGGCGATCACTGTCCTCCACCTCGACCGTGCGTAGCGATTTGCCCTGTTCCGAAGTACCGGTAAAAATCATCTTGATCGCCTTTTCACCTAAAGACCGGCTGAGTATGGCCTGCTGTCCGGCTGTCAGTGTCGGCTTATAGACAAAAAATTCATCCGGGTTGACGGCTCCCTGCACCACTGTTTCACCAAGCCCCCAGGCGCCGGTGATAAAGACGGCATCGCTGAAACCGCTCTCCGTATCCAGGGTAAAAATTACCCCGGCACTGCCTATATCACTGCGTATCATGCGCTGAACGCCTGCTGACAGAGCAACTGCCGCATGGTCAAAGCCCTGGTGTACACGATAGGCAATAGCCCGGTTATTGAAAAGCGAGGCAAACACATGGTGCACAGCACTCAGCACATTGCCGGTACCGCGAATGTTGAGAAAGGTGTCCTGCTGGCCGGCAAATGAGGCCTCGGGCAGATCCTCTGCTGTGGCGGAGGAACGCACGGCGACAGCCACATTGCTACCAAACTGCCGCTCCATCTGTCGATAGGACTCTCCTATCTCCTCCTGTAGACGTTGCCCTAAGGGGGCATCAATCAGCCAGCCCCGGATTTCATTACCGGCTAGCTCCAATGCATTGACATCGTCGACATCAAGATTCTGCAGGCTCTGGTTGATTTTTGTATCGAGATTGTTGTCGGCCAGGAATTCGCGGTAAGCCTCTGCAGTGGTAGCAAAACCCTCCGGGACGTTTACCCCTGTGGCAGACAGCTGATTGATCATTTCACCGAGTGATGCATTTTTGCCGCCAACGATTGCGACATCCGCATTACCAACATCTTCAAGACCAACAACCCGGTTCTTCATTATCCAGCCTCCACGGTGGCACTATTGTATCGTAGGAGCGTCGCCCTCGGCGCGATTATTTTAGACAAAAGATACGGGATTAAGGATTCGAGATGAAAGATGAAAGAATTGGAACTTGATGTTTTCTTAACCTTTTATCCTTAGTCCCGAATCTTTGATCCTTTTTTTTAGAAAACATCGCGCCGAGGACAACGCTCCTGCAGCAGATCATTGGGTAGAAGAGATGTACTAAGTAATCAACCTATAGCAGGCGGCCCATCTCTCCGGCGTCGTATGGACGGAATGTCCTTTGTTGACGGTGAAACCGGTGTTTCTACCTGAACAATCTCTACCGGCCTACTGCGCTTGCTGCCGCCGTCATCATTCTTGCTATCTTTACCTGCTTTGGCCTGTCTGCGATCAATTGTACTGTGCGGGCCGGAACGGCGCTTCTCTCTGTCACCCGATCTCGGGCCTGTATGTTGCCCGTCCCGCGGCTTATTATTGAAGCGATCCTTTCTATCGGACCTGTTATCCGGCCTATTGCGAGATGTGCTTGATGAAGGTTTCAATGTTGCCAGCATTTCAGGCTCAATCTTGCCGAGTGGGATGGGTTTACCGATAAATTCCTCAATATCCATCAAGAAATAGGCGGTGTCTTCGCAGGCAAAGGATATAGCATCACCCGATGCACCAGCACGTGCTGTGCGGCCAATGCGATGAACATAGTCTTCAGCATCCTGTGGCAGATCATAATTGAAGACATGTGATACAGCAGGTATATGCAGGCCTCTGGCTGCGACATCTGTTGCTACCAAAATGCTAATTTTGTCATCCTTGAAATCCTGTAGCAGTCTTTCACGCTTTAACTGCGGCACATCACCAGAAATGATGCCTGCTTTGAATCCGTTGGCGCGCAGACCATTATAGATTTTCTCGGCAACCCATTTCATGTTGACAAAGATAAGTGTGCGCGCGGGCTTATGCTGGTTCAACAGGCCGACCAGCAGTGGTAGTTTTTCCTCATTGCCCGGGTGATAGACAATCTGGGTAATTTTGTCAGCGGTAATCGTTTTACTTTCGATTTTTACTTCTACCGGATCGTTCATGTGCTCATAGGCCAGCTCTTCTACACGATGGCTCAGTGTTGCTGAGAAAAGCATACTGAGGCGATCAGCCGGTGCAGTCATCCGATGCAGCAGATAACGAATGTCCTTGATAAAGCCCATGTCGAACATGCGATCCGCCTCATCCAGGATCAGCACATCAAGCCGATCCAGTTTATACAGGCCCTGCTTGAAGTAATCGATTAAACGGCCGGGGGTGCCAACCAGGATATCGACGCCATTTTCCAGCATTTTACGTTGCGTATCATAACCTGTACCACCGTAGATCAGTCCCAGCCTGAGGCCAGTATGTCTGCCGATAACGCTTGCATCCTTTTCAATTTGTATCGCCAGTTCCCGTGTCGGGGCAAGGATCAATACCCGTGGTTGATTCTTTTTTCTTTCCACATCCGGCTCTTTAGCTAGCAGGTGCTGATAGGCAGCCAGCAGGAAGGCCATGGTTTTACCTGTGCCGGTCTGTGCCTGTCCCGCAACATCCTTGCCGGCGAGTGCATGCGGCAGGGTTTCTGCCTGTATTGGTGTACAAAACTCGAATCCGGCCTCATTCAATCCCTGCAACAGGGATTCATGGAGTGCAAAATCGCTGAATTTTTTATCTGTAAGATGTGTGGTAGTCATTTAAGGAACCTCTGATCAATTATGCCATATCTCTGGCTTACAGGCTGACTCACAATCAAGGCGCAGCTTTGAAAGCATGCCTGGGCCTGGTGAAAAGGTGCAACGCAGAGTGTGAATCAGTCTGTAAACCCAAAGGGCGAGGCCTGAAGCGCGCATCTACGGCATAGTGCTTCTTGCAAAAGACCGGGCCATTCGCTGCGAAGCACGCTTTTTAGCTGTGCGCTTCAGGCCTCGCAGAGATGTGGCATAATTGATCAGAGACTCCTTAATTGCAATATTATCAGGAAATAGACCAAAGGTGGACTTGCAATAACGCGGTGATTGGGCTGAAATAGAAATCATTATCCCCACTGATATCCATTAAACAAAGAGGAAAGCAATGAGTAATTCCATTATTCAGGTGACTGATGATGATTTCGAGGAAGTAGTCTTACGTTCATCTGAACCTGTGCTGGTTGATTACTGGGCAGAATGGTGCGGCCCGTGCAAGATGATCACGCCACTACTGGAAGAAATTGTGGTCGAATACGGCGATAAAATAAAGGTCACCAAACTTAACATTGACGATAATCCGGCTACGCCACCAAAATACGGAATACGGGGGATCCCAACATTGATGCTGTTCAAGGACGGTAATGTAGAAGCGACAAAAGTCGGTGCTCTGTCGAAGTCACAGCTAACTGCTTTTATTGATGCGAATAGCTAAAGGGTACCTCTATTAATTAATGAATATTCATCTTACATGAAAAATCGTCTATCTCTGCGTTAAGAATCTTCGCAATAGCTAGCTATTACGTGCGATCCTTGCCTTGATATAAACAATTTTTCATGCAATCTGATCTATCCATAATTAATAGAGGTGCCCTAAAAGGATTATTTAAGCTGCAAATACGCAATGAAAACTAGAAAAGAATGACTACACTATAATGCAGAAAATACCTGAAAATAAAAATGTGGAGTCGCTTCTGTTTTTATCTAATATCAATTTCCTTTGCGTCTTTGCTTTCTGGCGGTTCAATAAAAATCAAATAAACACTGAACATTAATGCTTTACCTCCCGCCATGGTAGTGCTAATCTTATGGAGACATAAGGATAATCCTTAAAAAGAAGCAAATGCTCACTCGAGCACCCTCAGCAGCAGTAATCAGCTACAAAAAAGTACCAAAATAAAAGAAATCTACCGGAAACTTCCGGGTTTCACTCAATCAATCCCTGGACAATAACTGTCCGCCATACATTCTCAGCTATGAATCAGCCCACATCTATACACCTCTCTGAAATTAAACGCATGACGCCTACCGACCTGGTCGAGCATGCCTCTGAACTTAAACTGAGCAACATCTCCCGCATGCGCAAACAGGATCAGATCTTTGCGATCCTTAAGGCAGAATCAAAACGCGGCACCAAAATAGCCGGTGGAGGAGTGGTTGAAATTCTACAGGACGGCTTTGGCTTTCTGCGCTCTGCTGACAGTTCCTATCTTGCCGGACCGGATGATATCTACGTTTCACCTAGCCAGATCCGCCGTTTCAGTTTACGTACCGGCGATACCATTACCGGACAGATCAGACCACCAAAGGACTCCGAACGTTATTTTGCCCTGCTCAAAGTCGAAACAATTAATGGCCAGCATCCCGACGAGGTCAAAAACAAAATTCTGTTTGAAAATCTGACTCCGCTACACCCGAACAAAAGAATGCCCCTGGAACGGGAAAATGGTTCAGCTGAAGACATTACCAGTCGAATTATTGACCTCGTTGCACCGATAGGTAAAGGCCAACGTGGCCTGATAGTTTCATCACCCAAGAGCGGTAAAACGGTAATGCTGCAGCAGATCGCTCACGCCATAACTGCCAACAGCCCGGATGTCGAGCTTATTGTACTGTTGATTGATGAACGGCCGGAAGAAGTGACCGAGATGCAGCGCACCATCCGCGGTGAAGTCATCGCTTCAACCTTCGATGAACCGGCTTCACGCCATGTGCAGGTAGCTGAAATGGTCATCGAAAAGGCCAAGCGTCTGGTTGAACATAAACGCGATGTGGTGATTCTGCTGGATTCTATTACCCGCCTGGCACGTGCCTATAACACGGTCGCGCCATCGTCCGGGAAGGTATTGACCGGTGGTGTCGATGCCAATGCACTACAACGCCCGAAACGTTTCTTCGGTGCAGCACGAAACATAGAGGAAGGTGGCAGCCTGACCATACTTGCCACCGCGCTGATCGAAACCGGCTCAAAAATGGATGATGTCATCTACGAAGAGTTCAAGGGTACTGGCAACATGGAAATCCATCTCGACCGCCGTATCGCCGAACGTCGAATTTATCCAACTATCATCATCAACAAGTCCGGCACGCGACGTGAGGAATTGTTGACAGCCCCTGATGAGCTGCAGAAAATCTGGCTGCTGCGAAACCTGCTACATCCGATGGACGATGTAGAAGCGGTGATTTTTATGATCGACAAAATGAAGGCTACAAAAAATAATGCCGAATTCTTCAAATCGATGAAGGGCTAAAGAGCTCAATCAGCAATTACAACATCATGCTTGAGTTTTTAGCAGAATTTGCTATTATTCGCGCCCTTTTCCAGCAACCCAGCAAAAACACCACATACGGTGGAGTGACAAGACAATGAAGGAAGCGACACACCCCGATTACAGCACCATGCAGGTCACCTGCACCTGTGGTAACACATTTGAAACCCGATCCACGTTGGGCCATGATCTCAATGTCGAAGTCTGCTCCCAGTGCCATCCATTTTATACCGGCAAGCAGAAAATGCTCGATACTGGAGGACGTGTAAGTAAATTTAAGGATAAATATAGTCGCGGTAAAAAATAATCTCGACTTTTTATCTTGAATAAAGGGCGCCGGTTGGCGCCCTTTATTGTTTTTTGCACTTCGAACTAAAAATACTGATCCAGTTCCCGCTTGCTCATCACGAAAAGGCCTGAATCCTCAACCCCCGTTTCAACCCAGTTAAAAGCAACCCCCGGATAAGCCTGTTCCAGTGTAGTCCAGCTTTCACCAACTTCTACAACGATATGGCCTTCCGGCGTAAGAAATCGTGAGGCATCAGCGAGTATCCTGTGTACAAAGTCGAGACCATCTTCTCCGCCATCGAAGGCGGCAGCAGGTTCATGTTGATATTCTGCCGGGAAGTGGTCGATTTCTCCAGCTGGAACATAGGGCGGGTTGGACAGGATCAAGTCGTAAATCTCTGACAGGTTCTTAAAAATATCAGATTCGATCAGCTGAACCCGGTTTTCCATTTTGTATTCTTTGATATTTTTTCTAGCTAACGCCATCGCAATGGGGTCAATATCGGTGGCATCAACATGGGCCTCAGGAAACCTTATGCCCGCGGCAACAGCAATGCAGCCGCTGCCGGTACAAAGATCAAGGATACGTTTTACTTTTGCTGGCTGTATCCAGGGCCGTCCACTTTCAAGCAGAAAGCCCCCGATATGGGAGCGGGGAACAATAACACCCTCAGCAGCATGAAATGGCATACTGGCGAACCAGGCGGTCCCGGTCAGGTAGGCTGCCGGTCTACGGGATTCAATTCTCTGCTGTAGAAGAGTATTGATGGCTGTCTGCTGAGCGCTGCCGATTGGCATGTTCAGATCTGCTTCTTCGCCAACGGGGATGTCGAGTGCATGGAGAATCAGCCAGACTGCTTCGTCCCAGGCATTATCGGTACCGTGGCCGAAGAAAACACCGGCAGCTTCTAGCTGTGCGGCAGCATTTTCAATGCAGGTTGAAAGCTTCATTAGCGATTCTGTCGTTTAAATTGTTTTGTATTATACCCCTGGGGTGAGAAGATCCTCGCTAACAAAAAATAGACCATTCCAAATTTACGCTAATTTGAAGCTAATCTGGCTAGAATTCTCCAACGGTAATTCTGATTCAGAGTTTTCACACAGTCTGGATCTGAAAGTGATATTCGAGGGCGACAGAACTGGACAGGATTTCATGGGAATAAGGAGGAAAATGCTGATTGGCTATAAATACAACAGGGCCTTATACAGTGGTCTGCCGTTTCCCAGGGTTCTTGCGCCGGCCTTTAATCCATAGATGGCGCGCCAGCAGCAATGGGGGCATACGCAGCCAGTGCGAACGCAAATAGAGCAGCCAACCGGCCATGGCAGCGGTACGGTTCGTCTTATCAGGATGTGTGGGAATCAGGAGTTGGCCCATCAGGTGCACCATAACTGCCCGCAACAGGGGATTGGGACCACTGATCTGGTTCATGTCTTCGATAATCTTCGGTGGTATTGGCGTCTGCAGGATCCTGCTCGCCATCAGCAGGCCATAATAGAGCGGCCGCACCAGATCCATGTCTTGCGAACGATCGCGTAAATTTTCCCAAAATCCATCCGCTTTGCTGAACGTCGTGAGCATGCCATCCAGATCTAGCAATTGCCGCAGACCGGAGCGGAAGTCACCATCCTGAAACAGATGTGCGGTATTGTGAAGCACCATATCGGCGGGGCACAGTGTCGCCAGTCGCAGCTCATCACCCGGCAGAGGGGTGGCGTCCTTTAACAGGCGTTGGGGGTCGGGTCGCCTGCGTCCGGTCGGGGGCAGGATGTTGTGGTGCACATCGACCTCGGTAGCTCTGTAGCTGTGTCGCAGAGGCGGGATTTCATGCATCCAGTCGCGGTAATAGCGCTGGTCGTATTCATCAAGCTTGATCGCTTCCCACCCGTGTTCCTTCAGGCCTTTTTCAATGCACGGGAGGCAGCTCCTGTCCACCAGGATGTCTACATCGGAGACCAGACGCTCGCGCGCCCAGTCGTGACCACCGAGTAAATAGGCTGCACCCTTAAGCAATACCAGGGGGCCGGGACAGTCTTGTGTGGCCCGCTGTATGCGGTTGACCTCCCAACGCAGCATACGGGCGTGCACCTGCGCGATGGCGAAAGCGCCTTCGAATTGTCGCTTCAGTCTCGGCGGGCAGGTGTCAAGCAGCTTTCGCTTGCGCAACTCGTCACCAAGGCGCGCCAGCAAGCCCTGCCGACGGGCAATGCGGACCATCAGATCCTGGGTCTCAGGCGAGGCGTTGGGTAGCTGTTCAGGGTGCTTCAGAAACCGGATAAATTCCTGTCCGTAGGACTGGCGGGAAAAACTCATTTAGACACCGTTGTTTAAAAGGTAGTGGGATTATACAGTCTATTGCCGCTGTTCGTATCTGCTTAGGTGTCAGCATTTTTTACAAATGCTGCTATACTTGTCCTTGTGCATGATTTATTGCTTATTTAAAACAATGAGTTAAAAATTTGGCTTGAATTATGCTTAATATTATATTACGAGCCGTTTCGTCCGGTATTTATCGAACCGGACTGGCAATTGTGGACTTCAATAGCTAAAAAGTGCGGCATACACTCAGGCTCATAATGGGGACGTATGAAGAACGAGATAACCAATACCAGCAAACCTGTACTGCAGTCCGATGGACAGGTACCCGTTGACGGGATCCCCACGGTTGCATCGCCAGATGACACCGCATTAATGCGACGCAGGAAGCTGCTCAAGACGGGCATCGTCGCGGTGCCTGCCGTGATGACGCTGCACAGCAGTGTGGCAGCAGCCGGTAGTGCCTGTATCTCCTGCAATGCGTCGCTCATTTAAGATGTGCAGTGAACTGAGTGTCCGGGCTAAAGTGGCGGTGATATGGAGGAACACCCCTCATTGATAACTGAACCACGCTGGTTGACACCGCCGTTCCCACAATTGCGGTCGTATCTCCTGGGAGACGAGTATGCGGTATTCAATCCATTTTCTGGACAAACACATTTCCTCAATGAGCTGTCGTTTGAAGTACTGAGACTACTGCATGAAAGCGGCGGCTTGAGTCCATCACAGATCATCAACGCGTTCAGCGACGGTAATGATTCCGCCGAACTGAATGCCTTCCGCCAGTCCCTGGGGACACATCTTTCAGATCTGGATGAACTGGGTCTCATCGCCCTGGCGGACGATTGAAGCAGCAGAAGTCAGGCGACATTGTCTAACACGGCCATCGATCTAACGCTTCCGGAACAACCAGGCCAGGATCCTGTCACCTTCCTTGGAGACTTGAGCGACCATCAGCTACGTGTGTTGCTGAGAAAAGGACTGGTGTTGGAGACCGGGCCGTTCCTGGTCAGAATCCTTGCTGATATTCCAGGTTTTGCCGATACACTTCACCGCCTCTACGCCCAATCCAGGTACTATGAAACCGACTCTGGCGAGGTTGTGGATTTCCATATCGGCCTGAAACATCCGCGCGGACCTCGGCGCTGGTTGCGAAGGCAGGTCGTTTTCGAACTGGACGGTTATTCTCCGTTCACACCATTTCCAATGGATCATGCCTACCCGCTGTTCGAATGGGGGCTGAACTGGTGTATTGCGAGTCGCGCACACCAGTACCTGATGTTTCATTCGGCGGTGGTCGCACACCATGACAGGGCAATCATCATGCCAGCAGTGCCTGGATCTGGAAAAAGCACCCTGTGTGCAGCACTCATGGCCAGTGGCTGGCGCCTGCTGTCCGATGAATTCGGCATCATCCGGATGGGTGATGGCATGCTGCTACCAATGCCCCGACCAATAGCATTGAAGGACGCCTCCATCCCTGTGATGCAACGTTTTGCCCCAGAATGGAAAATGGGGCCAGTTTTCCCCAAGACCCGCAAAGGCACGGTCTGCCATATGAAACCATCGGACGATGCCATTCGACTTTCGTCGCAACCTGCAACGCCATCGTGGGTGATTTTCCCCCATTATCAAGCGGGTGCCGATGCCATACTGGGTTCGCTGACAGCTAGCGAGCATTTTGCTCTGCTCTCCGGCAATGCCTTCAACTATGAGTTGAAGGCACTGGCAGGGTTTGATCAGGTGGCCCGGATGATTTCGGAATGTGATATCCATACCTTCGAATTTGACGACCTTACGGCAGCCGTTTCGGCACTCGACCGGCTTACCGGTATAAGCCGAAATAAATAACTTGCGGGGGAAAGAGGAAGTAACGAGTAGCGCTATTTCATTTGGTTCGTTTCTTTTTTTATAAAAGAAATGAACTGTCTATGAAGGGTGAAAAACCCAGTCAGGTATCTGTAGCATGCCTGCTGCCTCCAGAAAACATCCGCCACAGCCATCCCTCGGAAACCTGTTCACCCGTCTGCACATAATGCAGGGCATTACGATTATTCAATACCCAGGCAATCTCATTTCTCACCCCTTCACGCGAGCAGAACAATATCTGGTCACCTGCCTGCAGCGGCTGATCCTCATCGGGCAGGCTTATCAAGCTGATGCCATCTTCATGCCCCCTGTCCTCCCTGGCGATCATCAATACCATCGACTTCAGCTGTTTCTCACGGTCAAAATGGCTTTTGTTCAGGGCACCCACTGATACCTGCTCCCCCTCTGCCAGGGCAGCGGCTAATGCTGGTGTCTGTTTTTCATCAATGGCCACGCCCCAGGTATCCGGAGTCGTTTCACCGACTATAGCAATAAGCCGACTGGCCAGTTCACAGGACCACAGGTTACCATGGCTTTTTACCTGTTGTAGAAAGCTTGCCAGTAATGGTGCAAGAATTACCGATAGAATTTCATGTGCAATGATATCACTGCGTTGCATGACAATATCCACTGATGTGTTTTGAAACAGTTTTTCATTGCTGCCGTGGTTCTGCCGGGCAACCGTAAACAGGTCCTTATTCTGTTCCTTGGCAGTATAGATAATTGACAGGTTGTTGGTGTCGTTATCCGTGCCCGCAACGATTCCCACCGCATCCGAAATTCCGGCATTTCTAAGTGTCACCGCTTCAGTACCGCGTCCTTTTATACTTCCTTCTGGCGGGCTGGTCAGCTCATGGTCTGATTCAATAATGCGTGTTTTTAATCCTTCAAATGTAAGAAATCGATGGACTGCCTTGCCAAACCGCCCGTAACCGCACAACAGCCACAAGCCACGTGGCGGTGTTGCCGGCTCCATCAGACGTGTGCCCGGTACACCTGTCAACCACTGGTAAATTAAATAACTGCCAGGTGAATGCAACGCCATCGCCAGACGAGAGGCAAAACTTTCAAATGGATTAATAATGTAATCAGTGCTGAATGAGCGCATATTGGCTTCGGTATCCAGCGATTCAGCCCGGCAAATTACATCCACGGATTTTTTTAGTAAACGGCAGCTTATCGCGATCTTCAAATTCACTTCATCTGAATCAGTCAGTGCAACGACACCCTTACACATAGAATGATACAAACCCGCTTCAATAAGGACTTCACTGTCTGACGCATCCGCCGCAAATGATGGCACAGAATTAGGAATATCTGACATGGATAAATCATCAAGCCGCTCGCTGTTACTTTCAATAACCACCGTGCGGAAACCTCTGGTATTCAAAGAATGCACCAGCAAACGGGCGGTCTCTCCATAGCCACATATGATGAAGAAACTTTCATTTAATCTTTTTACATTGCGAATAAAGCGACCTTCTTCCAGTGCACGCTTCAATAAATTATTCTGTACCAGTGACAGGATGGCACCGATGGCATAGACCCAGCCGACTACAGATAGATATATGCTGATTGTGGTCCACATCCTCTGCGCAGCAGAAAATGGCTGGGGTAATTCACCGAAGCCTATCGTTGTCGCCATGTAGCTGACAAAATACACCGCGTCGAAAAATGTCATATTCCAGCGCTGACCATTCTCATCAACGCCGGGAACCAGCACAAAGCCAAGTATGGAGATAGAATATGTTGCAATCAGCACCAGCAGCGGTACCCGCATGCGACGCAGAATTAACGATGAGGCTTTAGTCATCCTGATAAGCACTCAATGTAAAGAACCATCATCACTTATTTTCGCAGTGACATCGTCTCAACAACTAACAGAACTACCGAGGTGATATTTGCCAATAATGCACCGCCAGAAAGTGAAACCACAATGCCGAGCACATCATTCCCCATACCAAGCACGTATAACCCTATACTCCAGGCAACTGCAGCGGCAATTAGGTGCAGGTCGGCAACGAGGGATGTTGCCAGAAGGACTGCGCCTATGTGCGTTCGATCGCCAAACTTGAGGATGGTGGCGATCAGGTTAACCACTATTGCCACATACAACTCATAGACATTATGATGCAACGGATCATTCATTTCACCGACAAAAAAACCAAAATTTACGGTCAGTGCAAGAACGATAAAAAAGGCAAATACAACTTTTTCCAGATTCATATTTTTATTCCGGTCTGATTATGCACCATTAATAGAGGTACCCTTAAATATTGTGATCTGTTACAACACAGGTAGCAAGTCACGCGTTTTATAAAATGTTGCACAGAGATTTTTTCTCAGCTAAGTTCACTCTCCTTATACAGGAATTCATGAAATTGCAAAGCGAAGATAGCACAACGATGCTCTCCCACATAAATACAGAGGTGGGTAGATCTATGTCAGCAAACAAAATTGTGCTGCCGCTCTATGAAAGTCGGCTATGGATTCGCCTGTTTGCTGCCTGCCTGATCTTCTATGGCGCACTGATCACAGTTACCGGTGTTGGTATACTTGTTGCCTGGGTGCCTGTGTGGATCGGTATCCTGCTGCTGCTCGTCAGCAGAACAATAAAGACCGCCTATGAAAAAAATGATGAACAGGCTTTGATGCGGTCACTAGCACGTCTGAAAACAATATTTACAATCCTCGGTCTTTCCTCTGTTGTACTGATAATCAGCAGCATCTATCTTGTCAACTATGCGTTTGAAAAGTCTTTGTTTTAAGGATCCTCTGATTAATTCTGGACGATGTAGATTGCGATCTAACATCTTCAGGTTTGAGGCGCAAATCTCACGTGATAGCTAGTTATTGCGAAGATTCTTAATGCAGAGAGGGCCAATTTGGGATGGAAGATGAATATTCATGGATTAATAGAGGAGCCCTTCATACTAAATTACCCTGGGCAACCTGGCGAAGTATTTGGTCGCCGAAAATTACCAATTTGATCCCATCTATCATCTACTGGCACCTGCCGTACGGATAAACCCTGACAGGTAGTTTATTACGGGATTTCACCAGACGATAGTTTGATTTTAACAAGGTGGATACGTCACCCTGGCAAGCTATGCTGCGGTCCCTCCGACGAGTAAACACCAGCCTTGACTGACTATTCCACCGCCTCTCTTTCCAGGAAAGGACGCACCTTACGTCTCTAAATACTACTGATTATCGGAAATCAGGTGTGTCTTGAGCAAAACAAGAGTAAATTCGAACACTTTAAAACTAGTCTCATTTACCTGCTATCAACTACTGTAAATAGAAAGCCGGGTAAGGCCAATGTCATGTTAGATCCAAAATCCGTCTCTACGCCTGGAATACCTGTACGACGCCCCAGACTGGTTCGTGCCGACAGTCAGTTACGAAATAAATGGCTGGCTGCTGTAGCTTTCCTGGTTATTGTGCTTGCTTTACTGCTCTGGAGTTCACCGTCAGTACAAAGCAATCTGGTTAAAGTGTTTTTTGGTGATGGCACAGAGAATGTTTTCAGGCTGTTGGTTATTTTCTATTCCCTGTTCGCAATACTTGCCATCATACTGATTACCATTGGCATACACCTGATTCAGGTGGCCAGGGAAATTCAGCAAAGCAACAGGTTTCCAGCACCCGGCATGCGTGTTATGCGTGATACCTGGGTAATAAGGGGGCGCCGGGCCCAGTTTTTGTCACGCCTGTTTATTGGGATAGCTGTTGTATTGATTATTGGCGGGGGTTTCATCCCCTTTTATTTTCATGCTTTGTTGTTGAAGTTGCTGGCATCGGGCTGAAAGGCAGGAGGAAAGGGGATACTAAAGACTAAAGATAAAAGATAAAAGATAAAAGATGAAGATTTTCCTTTGAGCTTGTCCGAATAAATTCGAACCTACAGGAAAATTATGCACATCACGTTGGCAACCACCTGGTTTTGACTTTCCTTTCCCCTTTCCCCTGCCTTTCACCCCTCAAAGTGATGAAAAAACAGCCTCTGCCGCATCAAGTGTAAAATCAATTTCCATCTGCCCATGCGCCGATGAAACAAAGCCTGCCTCAAAAGATGAAGGCGCCAGATTTACACCCTGCTCCAGCATCCCATGGAAAAATTTATTAAACCGCCCAACATCACAGGCCATGACGTCTACGAAACGGCTCACTTGCTCGCTGTCGGTGAAAAACAGGCCAAACATTCCGCCGACCTGATTAAATGTCAGTGCTATTCCTGCAGCCTTTGCACGTTGCTGAATACCGCTCGCTAACTGATATGCGGTCGCTGACAAACAATCATAAAAACCTTCTTCCTGAATGTTCTCAAGCATCGCCAGACCGGCTGACATGGCAACCGGGTTGCCGGACAATGTCCCCGCCTGATACACCGGCCCATCGGGTGCTATTTGATCCATCAAATCAGCGTGCCCGCCAAAGGCCCCGACGGGCAATCCGCCACCGATCACTTTACCGAGCGTCGTAAGGTCAGGGACTACGCCGTAATGTGCCTGGGCCCCGCCTAATGCCACGCGAAAACCGGTCATAACCTCATCAAAAATGAGTACTGTGCCGTGCTTGTCACAAAGCTCTCGCATGCCCTGCAGAAAGCCTTCTACGGGTGGTACGCAGCTCATATTACCGGCTACCGGCTCGACGATCATACAGGCAACATCCTGTCCCTCTGCCTGCATGACTTCGGCAAGCTGATCCAGGTTGTTGTATTCCAGAGTTAGTGTCAGTCTGGCCAGATCTGCCGGCACTCCCGGAGAGGTTGGTACGCCCAGGGTCAGCGCGCCGGAACCGGCCTTGACCAGCAGGGAATCTGAATGGCCGTGGTAACAACCTTCAAATTTAATTATTTTGTCCCTGCCGGTTGCGCCGCGTGCCAGTCGAATTGCACTCATCGTAGCTTCTGTGCCGGAGCTGACCATTCTTACCTTTTCAATTGACGGCATCAGTTGGCAAACAAGATCCGCCATCTGTGTCTCGAGGACGGTCGGTGCGCCGTAGCCAAGCCCGGCTTCGAGCTGCTTTTTTACAGCCTCAATAACGGCTGGGTGGGAATGGCCAAGTATCATCGGCCCCCAGGAACCAACATAATCGATATATTCCCGCCCCTCTTCATCCCACAAACGGGCGCCTGCGCCGCGCTTGAAAAATACCGGTGCGCCACCGACTGATTTGAATGCCCGTACCGGGGAATTCACACCACCCGGGATATGTTTTGAGGCCTGCAGGAAAAGCTCTTCGTTGTTCATCTATGTTTCAACCTGTTTAGTCTTTGCTATTTGTCGTTTATTAATAGAGGCACCCTTAAATAATGCAGTGATTTTCATGCTGCTGAGGAACGGGTCCGGCGTTAAAAAAACACCGCTGATAACCGCTACGGCGCTAGCTCCGGATGATATCAGAGTCTCCGCATTTTCCGCTACGATTCCACCTATCGCTACTAGCGGCAGCTCAAACCTTTGTTTTGCCTGTTGAAGAATTTTCAGATCAACTGGTTTTGCCTGCGGTTTCGTGCTTGATAAAAAGAAACTGCCGAATGCAATATAGTCGGCGCCGGCATTGGCCGCCTGCACTGCCCGCGACAGACTGTTGTAACAGGATGCACCAATCATTAGCTCAGGGTAACGGGTCCTTGTTTCACTTACTGTGGCATCATCTCTGCCACAATGCACACCATCTGCATTCACTTTCATGGCAAGTTCAGCATTATCATTGATGATGAATACTGCACCTGCACGACGGCATATTTTACACAATTCACTTGCCTGTCTCAGACGTTTTTCCTCATTACGGCTCTTGTCACGGTACTGTAAAACCCGGCATCCTCCCGCCAGCACCATGCGAACCTTCTCAAATAGCTCGCCATCATCCACAGACCCGGTGTCGGCAATGGCATACAGACCTCTAATCTTGTTAGCAAGATGATGCATGATTTACTTTGGTAAATTCGTAAACATGCCGTCGCGGCAAAGACGGCCGGGAATATGCTGTCCATGACCGAGCCTGAACCCTGCCCGCAGACTATTTATGACGAATTGTTGTGCCTGTTCCAGTGCCTGTTCCATCTCCAGGCCATGTGCAATCCCTGCAGCGATGGCTGAAGCCAGGGTACAGCCTGAGCCATGATATTCAAATTCCAGGCGTGGCCACGACCACTCTCGGATCTTTTTGCCCCGCTGATAGAAATGGTTAATGACATAACTAGATTCAGCATGTGTGCCGGTAATCATACAGTTGCTGTCACTTAACAGCCTGGCGCAATCATCGGCAGCGACATCTTTACCTGCCAGCAAGCACGCTTCTGGAAGATTGGGCGTAATTATTGTCGCTCTGGGAAATAGCAATTCCTTTAGTGGTTCAATAAGTGAGTCTTTACTAAGCCTCTCACCGTTATTACTGCTCATTACAGGGTCGACTATCACCTTGATTTCGGGATATTCACCTAGTAAAGAGGATACAACGGAAATAATCTCCCTGTTTGCCAGCATGCCCGTCTTCACCGCAGAGAGTGATAGATCATCCAGCACTGCGCGCATCTGCTCTTCGATTAAACCCACTTCTACCGGCTGAAATCTCCTGACCCCGACTGTATCCTGAACGGTTATTGCCGTTACCACCGGTGCCGCATGACAGCCCATGGCGGACAGCGTCTGAATATCCGCACACAGCCCCGCTCCTCCAGAGGGGTCCATGCCACCGATTACCATCACTACCGGTGGCACCGTTTTGTTTGTACTCCTCGTTTTACTGCCCCCTAGTTTCATTGTCCCGGCCTAAAATCATGTACGACCCGGGTAAGTATTTGCTGTTGTTTTGGATCTGAAATGCCTGCATATAAAATGGCGATATAGGCCCCTGTCACTGACATCACCGCTCCCTGTAAATCTGGCCGTAGGCCTATTACCCGCCGGGCAAAACTTGCCGGTCCTTCTGATGGCGACCTAACAATTCCGATACGAGACAGGCGATGACAGTATTTTTGATACTGCCGTATAGCCGGATCAGTTATTTTTTTTCTATGAAATAATAACCACGCCTGAATACTGACTACCAGTGAACCCAGCCCCACAAGTAAAAATACCAGCTTACTCCAGTCCGTCTGCTGAAAACCAATCCAGCGAAGCAAACTGCTCTGATTTTTCTTGCCATAATCGATCACCCACTTATACCAGTGTGTGTTGACGCCATCCCAGAATAGTTTCACCCCCTTAATTGTTCGGCTGAATGGGGTTCCTGCTAAAATTGCCTGCAGCTTTTCACCCGCCACATTACCCAGCGGCTGCCCCTGTTCCATTAATTGTCGAATAGCAGAAAAACCATATTCAATTCTTTCCGGCGCAACGGCTGAGGTAGGGTCTACTCTGACCCAGCCACTTTCCTCCAGCCACACCTCAGACCAGGCATGGGCATCGCTTTGTCTGACAATTAAATAATCGCCCTGCTCATTCCATTCGCCCCCCTGGTATCCGATTACCACACGTGCCGGTATTCCAGCCAACCTCATCATTGCAGTAAAAGAAGAGGCATAGTGCTCGCAATAGCCCCTTCGTGTATCGAGCATGAAACTTTGCACTGGTTTATCACCCAGTAGCGGAGGTTGCAGGGTATAGAAAAATTTATTGTCCCGATAATAATCAAAAACGGCCTTGATGTACTCCCTGTCACTGCCTGCCTGCCGGTAAAGTTTTTCTGCCAGGCGGGCAAGCCGGTCTCCTTTTATCGAACTTTTATCCAGATTTCTCTGTCGTACCTCGTCAGATATCTTTGGAAATTTATAGTTAATCGCTGATTTTATTTGCAGTTGTTGCCGTTCACGGATTGGCCCCGTGCTGCGCAGAGTCTGTCCTGTCCCCCATTTCAGTTCAACGGGCTTGCTGACCGGCATGTCGAGAGCAAATATCCATTTTTTATTTGATGGCTCCTGAAGAATTGAATATTTAATCACATTCTCTTTTTTGTAGTTTACTTTTGCAGCGACCACCTTTGCTTGTGGACTTTCTTTCCAAACTCCCTGTTCATAGTTTTCCAGCACCAGGCCGCGCCAGTAGCGCTGTTTTGCAACCGGAAGTCTGCCATTAAACTCTACCCTGAATGCCACTTTTTCACTCTGGTTCAATTCATTAATACTACCAGGCTTCATCGTATCCGACATTCCAGTCAGTCCGGAGTGGCTATCACCGGGCAGTCCAAACAGGCCGCCCTGCAGACGGGGAAATAGCAGGAATAACAATATAGCAACAGGTAGCCCCATCATTACTATGCCCGCAGCACGCCTCAGCATAGTGAATGGTTTTTGTCTGTTACTATGGTTTAAGTACATCATGACCGTGAAAAGGACAATAACTACAGCCATCAAATAGACTCCCAGCCAGAGAGATTGTGAATAGAGAAAGCTTGTCAGGACAATAAACAGACAGAGAAAAATGACCAGCATATAATCACGCATGGTCTTCAGCTCAAGAAATTTCAACATCGTTAATGCCACCAGCATCGCAACACCCGCATCACGCCCGAGTAGGGTATGGTAATGCTGAAAAAGAAATAAGAGCACGATGAAAATTATTATTATTCGAACAATACTGCCGGGCGGGCGCACATTTACGGTGATTATTTTGTAACGCCAGAAAAAGACAAATATTGCAAGCACCGCAAACCATGCAGGCAAGCGCCCCAGGTGGGGGCTCACTGACAGCAGAAATGCAATAAACAAAGAATATAATGCCTGCCTGTCTGGCTTGATTTCCTGACCGGTACTGATATGAAATTTTTGTTTTATCAAAATAACGCTAAAACTTTTAGACACTCTGTCAAATGTCTTTCATCATTTGATGGCAATAATTTATGCCCGGGCAGATCCAGCCCGAAACTTATTCCCTGTGCCCCTGCTTCTATCACCCAGCGGGTAAGCAGACTGATTCGATGTTCTTTATCTCCATGCGTATCATCCCAGTGGAATGTCATTTCAGGCATTTCTCCACCGACAAACTCCTTACTGTACAGGCCCTTGCCTCTGGCATAGGCTTTCCAGTCTATGTGCTGTGGTGGGTCGCCTTTCCGGAATTTCCGCAGGCCCGAATAGTCGTCATGGCTGTTTTTTCTCAGCACGGGTTTCGGGCTATTCCCTGTGACCCTTGATGGAAAGTCCTGCCATTCAGCAGGTTTCGGGTAAACCAGTGTTTTTCTATCAAGCCCTGTGGGTTTACTCCATGAAAATAATAGCCCCAGAGGATAGCGAGTATTCACTTGCACCATAGGCAATGAATACCAGCCTCTTTTCCTTACTCTGGTGCAGCACTCAATGCTCAATATATCACTGGCTGAAAAATCTCTACGCCTGCTTTGGTCGCCTTTTATATCAATACCAATATCATAACGATCACGTTTCGACCGGTTCGAAAGAATAAGTGTGTAGCTTAGTGTATTGCCTACAAATACCGCGCTGCACGTACCGTAGGAAAGACACAGGCCTTCCAGGTTACGATGCGTATATAACATGGATACCAATACCGTCGAGGCCAGTGTAAACGTCATCACATAGGCCAGCGAATTATTGTAATTCACGGCGATCAGCAACATCGCCAGCAGTGCAATTGAAAATATAATGCCATGCCGCGTCGGCAACATGTAAAGGTTTGCTCTTGAAAGACAGTGTTCATCCATACTAGTGCTCCTTCAACCTGAAAATGACGGGTTCAGCATCCCTGTGGTGTCTCGCCGCTTCGTTCTAGCGCGCCTTTATTGTACCGGGGTAATTTCCAGTAGCCTGTCTGCAGGATTCTTCCCTATATTCACGTGTCCCTCCTGATCCATTGCCAGCGTCAGTCTATGCCCAATAACTGCAGGCAGGACATCCTGAACATCTTCCGGTATGACATAGTCTCTCCCGGCAAGCATTGCCCAGGCCCGTGCGCCACTAACTAAATTCAACGCAGCCCTGGGAGAAATGCCATTGTTGAAATTTGCTGAATTTCTTGATTGCTCAGTCAAATCCTGGACATAATCCAGTAGTGCTGGACGGGTTTTTATCGATTTCACTTCTTCCTGCCAGGTCAGTAGATCCGATTTCGTAACCACGGCCTCAAGTTTTGTCAGCAGTTCCCGACGGTCTTCTTTTTCTAGCAAAGTCCGCTCAGAGGCCCGATTCGGGTAACCAAGATTAATTCGCATAAAAAACCGGTCAAGCTGCGACTCTGGTAAAGGGAAAGTGCCACTATGTTCTAGCGGATTTTGTGTGGCGATAACAAAAAATGGATCTGGTAGCGTGTATGTATTTCCATCGATACTTACCTGTCGCTCTTCCATTGCTTCCAGCAGTGCGCTTTGTGCCTTGGGTGAAGCCCTGTTTATTTCATCCGCCAGCACTACACTGGAGAAAATCGGTCCCTGGTGAAAACGGAAGCTGCTGTTGGCTACTTCAAATACCGAAACCCCTGTGATATCCGCTGGTAGCATATCGCTGGTAAACTGTATACGGGCAAAATCAAGCCCAAGCGCTTTTGCCAGTGAGTGCGCAAGTAGAGTCTTGCCCATACCTGGAAGATCCTCGATCAGCAGATGGCCTCTTGCCAGTATACAACACAGGCAAAGCTCAATTTTATCTTCTTTTCCGAGAACTAATTCATTTAGAAACTTTCTAATTTTATCGAATCTTGTTTTCATTTTTATCCTGTAAATTAAGGAGCTTCTGATCGATTATGCCATGTCACTACGAGACCTGAAGCATGTAGCCAAAGTGTGTTTCGCAACGAATGGCCCGGCCCTTTGCATGAAGCACAATGTGCCGTAGGCATGCGCTTCATGCCTCGCTCTTCGGGGCTTACTGACTGATGCACGCTCTGTATTGCAAATTCCACCAGGCCCAGACAAGCTTTTAAAATTGCGCCCTGATTGTGGATCAGTCTGTACGCCTGAGATATGGCATAATCGATCAGAGGTTCCTTAATATGTTTCAATTGATTGTAGACTCGTCACACCAGGTCTTCACTTTATAGGTTGCCTCTATTATTTGTCCATTTAATATAGACCATTGTTTGAGACTTCCGGAACTCATGAAAATGATAAAAAAAATTAAAATGAAAAAACTGGTTGGCCGGCTAATCCTTGTTATGGCATTCATTGCATTGAATGCCTGTGCTACAACTTCGAATAAAGAAACAGAAATGCCTGTGCAGCCAGCCGCCTCCGCTGAGACATTGAAAACCGATCCATTCGAAAATACAAACAGAAAAATATTTGCATTTAATGAAAAGTTTGATGAGAATATTTTAACCCCCCTTTCCAGGGGTTATAGAGTCCTGCCCAGACCGATAAGAATAGCTATTTTTAACTTCTTTTCAAATACCGCCGAGGGTAGAAATCTAATCAACAGCCTGTTGCAGGGCAAACTAAAAAATTCGGTAGATTCTTTTTCGCGGTTATTTATTAATTCTACCCTCGGTCTGTTTGGCCTGATTGATATTGCTACGCTTACCGGGCTTAAAAGACATGTAGAAGATGTCGGACAAACCCTTGCCGTATGGGGTTTTGGTTTTGGGCCTTATGTCGTAATTCCAATAATTGGCTCTTCCAGCGGCCGGGATATATTCGGACTTTATAGCTATTTTTTCTATACCGACCCTCTTGGATATATGACTGACACAGCAACGCGTTTTTCGCTGTTGGTGCTTGATATGGTTGATACACGCTCGCGCTACTTACGTGCCTCATCAGTATTCAGCTTTGCGTCACTTGATCCGTATCAATTTGCCCGCGAAAGTTATTTTCAGCAACGCCTGGATTTTATTTATGATGGTAGGCCTCCAATAGAAAACTACGAATAAACAAAGATGGTTTTATTACAGGGAAATTAAAGCATGGCAGTTTATGCAATTGGTGATGTACAGGGATGCTATAAATCACTTCGTAAGTTAATCAGGATTACCGGCTTTAAGTCAGCGAAGGACCAATTATGGTTTTGCGGTGATCTGGTAAATCGTGGCCCGCAGTCTGCTGATGTTCTACGCTATATAATGGATCTCGGTGATTCAGCCGTTTGTGTGTTAGGCAACCACGACCTGAACTTGTTAGCTGTGGCTAATGGCTGCAGAGAAACAAAAGCTTACGATACCCTGGAAGAGGTCCTCAACGCAGCTGATAGCGTTGAAATGCTTGACTGGTTACGCAAGCGGCCTTTTTTTCATCGCTCAGATGAATATCGCGCCTGCATGGTTCATGCCGGCATTTATCCCGCCTGGTCAATAAAAAAGGCTGAAACCCTGGCGAAGGAAGTGCAGCGTGTGTTACGCAAAGGTGACTACAAAAGCTTCCTCAAAAAGATGTATGGAAACTACCCTGCCTACTGGGACAATACACTAGAGGGCTGGGATCGCTTGCGCTTCATAACTAATACCATGACCCGGATGCGCTATCTTGATACCTCTGGTGCCCTGGAGCTTGATCTAAAATGTGCACCCGGAAAACAGCCGCCGGGCTTCCATCCCTGGTTCAATGTTGAGGGAAAGCGTAAGCCGTCCTGGAAGGTTATTTTTGGCCACTGGTCTACCCTGGGGTTACATTGGCAAAATAATGCGATATGCCTCGACTCAGGCTGTCTCTGGGGAGGAAAACTCACCGCCGTACGTATAGATATACCGAAACCACAGTTTTTTTCTCAAAGCTGCAAGAAAACCATGTAACATACTGATTAATATAGTTATTATATCAAAGAACTGCAAAGGGCGCGTAGTAAAGCTTTCGTAAAATCTTTGCGGTCTTTGCACCCTTGCCGGTTGAAACCTCTTTACACATCAAGGTTTGCTGAGAATGCGTTATCTTCGATGAATTTCCTTCTTGGTTCTACGACCTCGCCCATCAGCATGGAGAATGTCTCATCTGCCGCGACACCATCCTCTACCGTCACTTGAAGCAGCCTTCTAACCTTCGGATCCATTGTGGTTTCCCAAAGCTGATCCGGGTTCATTTCACCAAGCCCCTTGTAACGCTGAATCGCCATGCCTTTCTTTGCCTGCATCATCATCCAGTTCAGTGCCTCTGAGAAGTCACTAACGGCCTGCTCTTTTTCACGGACACGAACTTTTGCGTCCTCTGCAAGCAAACCTTGCAGTGTTTTACCGAGCGTAACCAGCGTTCTGTACTCGGCTGATTTGAATAATGCTGTATCGAAATGTGTGATGGAACTTGTTCCGTGCTTTGTTCGGGTAACCACTATTTCATACTCATCATTCGCACCGGGTACGAGCTGGCCAGAATACGCAACTTCCCCCTCCTTATTATTGGTCCTTACCACGACCAGATCATCCAGATATTCCTGCATGCGTGCTTTATCTTTAAAGTCATCTGCGCAGAGCTCCGGTATATTTATCATTGGCTGTAACAGAAAAGGATCGTAACGCTGGCTTAACCTTGAAATGATCGCCTGGGCGGCCAAATAGTCTCTACATAATGTTTCCAGCGCTTTGCCGGTTATCTCTTCTCTACCACTGCCCGGGAATAATACAGTATCCTGTAGCGCCTGACCCAGCAGATACTCCTGTAACTCTGCATCGTCTTTAATATATTTTTCTTTTTTTCCCCTGCTTAGCTTATACAGGGGTGGTTGTGCGATATATATATGCCCCTCTTCAACCAGTTCTTTCATTTGACGATAGAAAAAGGTCAATAATAAGGTGCGAATATGAGATCCATCGACATCGGCATCGGTCATAATAATTATACGATGATAGCGAAGCCTTAATTTATCAAAATCATCCTTACCGATACCTGTCCCGAGCGCCTTGATCAGAGTTCCCACTTCATCGGATGACAACATCTTGTCGAAGCGGGCCTTCTCCACATTCAAAATCTTTCCTTTCAGTGGTAATATAGCCTGGAATTTTCTGTCTCTGGCCTGCTTTGCTGAGCCGCCGGCGGAGTCCCCTTCCACAAGATATATTTCACATAATGAGGGGTCTCTTTCCTGGCAATCAGCCAGTTTTCCTGGCAATCCTGATATCTCCAGCGCGCCTTTTCGGCGCGTCATATCACGGGCTTTTCTAGCAGCATCTCGTGCCCTTGCTGAATCAACTATTTTCTGTGAAATTGTTCTCGCATCAGTAGGGTTCTCCAGTAAAAATTCACCGAGTTTTTCACTCACCAGCGAATCAACTATACCTTTCACTTCTGAGGAAACCAGTTTATCCTTGGTTTGTGATGAAAATTTTGGATCCGGTACTTTTAGAGACAGGACGGCTATCAAGCCTTCACGTGCATCATCACCACTAATACTAACCTTTGCTTTTTTTGCAATGCCGGTCGAATCGATATATTGATTAAGTGTCCGCGTCAGCGCAGATCTTAAACCGGACAAATGCGCTCCACCGTCTCTTTGTGGGATATTATTGGTATAGCAAAAAATATTTTCCTGGTAGGAATCATTCCACTGCATTGATAACTCGACCTGGGTACCATCGCGCTCGCTGATGATCTCAATCACCTTGTTGTGCAAAGTAGATTTATTCCGGCTAAGGTGCTCAACAAAAGAACTGATACCGCCCGTATATTCGAACACCTCTTCCTCATTCGTTCTTTCATCCCGCAGAATAATACAGGCGCCGGAATTAAGAAAAGACAGCTCACGTAAACGCTTTGCCAATAAATTAAAGTGGATTACCGTATCGGAAAATATCTCTGAACTAGCTTTAAATCGAATCTCTGTGCCTGTCTGCGCTGTGTCACCAGTCTCTTTTAGGGGCGCATCCGGCACACCAAGCGAATATGACTGTTCAAATACTTTTCCGCCACGGTGAATGGTCAGGTGCAGGGTTTCAGATAAAGCGTTCACCACAGACACGCCAACCCCATGCAATCCACCAGACACCTTGTATGAATTCTGATCAAACTTACCGCCAGCATGAAGCACTGTCATAATCACTTCGGCAGCCGATTTCCCTTCCTCTTCAATAATGCCAGTGGGTATCCCACGACCGTTATCTTCAACAGAGACTGAATCGTCGGCGTGTATAGTTACAGTGACATCTTTACAGTGCCCAGCAAGAATTTCATCGATAGAGTTGTCTACAACTTCAAATACCATGTGATGTAGACCAGTACCATCCTCGGTGTCACCGATATACATACCGGGTCTTTTTCGTACTGCATCGAGCCCTTTTAGAACCTTAATACTATCTGAGTTATATTCCTGATTTTCTACCATTTTGGTGTGGTTTCCGTACTTTGCTTATCAATGGAATTATAACATTTTCAGTGGGCGATATCTGGTTTTCCTGGGGTTTTTTAAATGCGCTGACGCACGGCCCTGCGCCTGTCCTCTGTGGATGTTCCACGTGAAACACTCCACGATCAAAGCCTCATCGGCATAACAATATAGACCGTTTCTTCATCTCCCGGTGCGCGTATGGTACCACTGCTATTTGCATCACTGAGTAGTATTTCTACTTTTTCAGAATTTATCGCATTCAAGGCTTCGAGCATATAACCAACATTGAAGCCTATTTCTACATTACCACCGGTATATTCAATATCAATCTCATCAAAGGCTTCTTCCTGGTCTGGATTGTTTGAAGATACGCTCATTTTGCCGTTTGTGACAATCAGCCGTACGCCTCTAAATTTTTCGTTTGTTAGTATGGCTGCTCTGTTCAGGGTGTTTTGCAGATCATTTCTATCAATAATAAGGGATTTGTCCTGGTTTTTTGGAATTACTTTTTCATAATCAGGAAAGCGGCCATCTATTAGTTTTGATGTGAAAATGACCGAATCTAATTCTACGCGAATGTGGTTCGGATTAAAGCTGACGCTTATTTCTGTATCGTTATCTTCGATTATGTGGTTTAACTCAGTAATTGCCTTTCTAGGAACGATTGCCTGTATATTTGCATCTGTTGATCTGGATGTAAGTTGGCATTCCGTTTTTGCGAGTCTGTGTCCATCGGTTGCAACTGTTTTCAGTTTATCGCTATCCGCAACCAATAGCAGTCCATTCAGATAAAAACGTACGTCTTGTTGGGCCATAGCAAATGAGGTTCGAGTAAGTGCTTGTTTAAATAAGCTGGCGGGTAATTTCCAGACCTGGCTCCATTGTTCAGTTTCAATTTTTGGGAAATCGTCAGCCGGCAGTGTTTGAACAGTAAAGCGGCTTTTCCCGGAGCGGATTATGCACTTGCCATTATCTTCTGCGGAAATTGATATTTCAGCACCCTCTGGTAGTGCTCGGGTGATATCAAATAATTTTCTGGCATTAATTGATATTTCCCCTGCTTCTCCTGTTGCATGATCGCAATAAGTAATTACTTCAACTTCGAGATCAGTGCCTGTAAGACTTAGTCTGTCTTTACCATCAGATTGCAATAATACATTTGACAATATTGGTAATGTCTGACGTTTTTCTACGACACTGCTTACATAAGTAAGTGGTTTGAGCAATGCTCCTCTGGATAATGTTATCTTCATAATAGTATTACCTTATTTTTATACATATTTACTTCTACTGCTGTTTAGTTATAAAACATCTGTGTAAAAGCCAAATTATCTCAATCAATTCAATTGCTTAAAAAAATCATACCTCTGTTGATAAAGGCTTGGTTTTGAGAGGAGAATATGTGTGTTAATGTGCATAAGTATGTAATCATAAGCGTATTTCTGATTTATCCACAATTTATTCATCAACTACTGAGAATTTTCAACAGGTTTTCATAGTCTTCATTTAGTTGAGGAATATCATCGGCCAACTCTTTTACTTTTTTACAGGCATGAATAACTGTTGTGTG
Source organism: bacterium BMS3Abin11 (assembly GCA_002897635.1). Taxonomy (NCBI): domain Bacteria; species bacterium BMS3Abin11. Next base: position 125,405 of record BDTD01000033.1, read on the forward strand.
GTCTCTGCCGCCAAAGGCATCTCCAATCTCAGGCAAGGAATGGTTTGTTAATTCTTTTGCCAGGGCCATTGCGATTTGTCTGGGTCTTGTAATATTACGGGTACGTTTTTTTGATCGAATATCCAGGACCCTGATCTTGTAATAATCAGCAACCGTTTTCTGTATATTTTCCAGGCTGATCATTCGCCGCTGGAAGCCGACAATATCCTTGAGGGCCTCCTTTGCCATGTCAAGATCAATCTCACGGCCTGTAAATCGCATACTGGCAACTATTCGATTCAGGCCGCCTTCAAGTTCACGAACATTTGAGCGAATTTGTCTTGCAATAAAAAATGCAACTTCCTGCGCAAGGTTAATCCCCATTTCTGCTGCTTTGGTGATTAAAATCGCAACCCTGGTTTCAAGTTCAGGCGGTTCAATGGGAACAGTCAGGCCGGAACCAAATCGGGAAACCAGGCGCTCTTCCAGGCCCTCTATTTCCTGTGGCATTCTATCACTGGTCATAATAATCTGACGGTTTAGATCTAACAGAGAGTTAAAGGTATGGAAAAACTCTTCCTGGGACTGGTTTTTACGTGCAAAAAAATGGATATCATCAATTAACAGAGCGTCGACGGAACGATAATGAAGCTTAAAATCAGCAATGGTTCCATATTGCAGGGCTTTAACAAAACCCTGAACAAAAAATTCTGACCGCACATAAGCCACGGTTGCCGTGGGTTGTTGTTGGAGAATCTTGTTTCCGGCTGATTGCATAAGATGGGTTTTGCCGACACCTGAGCCGCCATAGATAAATAATGGATTATAAGTTTGACCCGGATTTTCACCAACCTGTAAGGCGGCTGCTCGGGCCAGTTGATTAGACTTGCCAGCAACATGGCTGTGGAACGTAAATTTTGGATTTAGGGCAGTGGGAAAATCCTGCCTTATTTTTTTTCTGCCCGCACTATTCCGTTCACTATTAATTAAACCCTTTTTTTCTATCGGTCGATCAGTACTTATTACATTTTTGCTACCAATTTTCAGATTAACAACAAAGTCACCATTCCCTACAGAACAGGCGATTTCTGTGATACGATCCAGGTAGTGTGATTCTACCCAGTCTTTGACAAAACGATTTGGCGCCAGCAAGGATAGTTTATTGTGATCCTTCTCAGCCTGTAGTGGGCGGATCCAGGTGTTAAAGTGGTTACTGGACAACTCACCTTCCAGGTGTGACAGGCAGTCATTCCAAAAGCTTTTTCTAGGCAAAGTAGTTCCCTGATTCCTATAATATAACCATATAGTTATATTATTATATTCTTTAAGTGTTGCAGCATGTCTGGAAAATTCCAGCATGTGGAGTTCCATAGTTTAACCAATAGAATTAGAGTTATCCACAGGTAAAAGTACTAATATTTTATTATATATTTATAAGGAAAAGCTAAATACAGGTTGACATGTAAGCCAACAAAAAGTACATTTTCCGCCCTTTTACATTTTGACCGAACTTCTTTACTGGCCGTGGCCTGAAAAAGTCTTTCGGGGGTACTTATCGAAGACAGAGACCATGAAAAGAACATTTCAGCCTAGTGTGTTAAAACGTAAACGTCGTCACGGTTTTCGTGCAAGAATGAAAACCCGTAGTGGTCGCGCAATCATCAATGCTCGACGCGCTAGAGGCCGTGCTTCACTAAGCGCCTGACATTTAAGGGCACCTCTATTAATTCCGGATAATTCAGATTGGATTCAAAAGCTGTCAGATCAAGGCAAGAAACGCACGTAATAGCTTGCTATTGCGAAGGTTCTTAACGCAGAGATGGCAGGTTTTGGAGTCAAGATGATTATTCATGAATTAATAGAGGTGCCCTTAAGCCTTTCTCGTGTCCGAGGCTTTTAAAAAATCCAGCAGAATGCTGGAGAAAGCCGATTATGAACACGTGTTCAAAAATGGCCTGCGCCACCATGGAAAATATTTCCGGGTCATCGTCTGCGTAAATGGACTTGAAACGGCAAGACTGGGGTTTGTAGTCTCCTGCAAAGTATCACCAAGGGCTGTTGTAAGAAACCGGATTAAGAGACAAATACGGGAATCATTCAGGCTTAAGAAGAATTTACTCAGGGGTCTCGATTGTGTGGTTGTTGCTAAAAATGCAGCAGCTGGAGTTGACCGGCCCACTTTACACTCATCACTTGAATCACACTGGCGGAAAATTTCAGACAATGTGTACTAATCCGAGCCTTAATTAGGCGACACTCAGAGGACCCAAAATGATTCAGATCAAGACGCGGCTCGCAGGCAATGGCTGGCCCTTGTCAAGAGGCGCAACGCTGAGCTGGATCATTTTGGGTCCTCCCTTTGGGCTTAGCTGTGCTTCACCCACGGACATCGTTATCGAAACTTGCTGTAGAATGACTACAGCGGCGTTCCGATGCCTCGCCGTGAATAAAGCACAGCTAAGCTGAGTGTCGCCTAATTATGGTTCGGATTAGTAACATTCCAGTAAGCATACTGAAGTTTTATAAGCGCTGGATCAGCCCGTTATTAGGGCAACACTGCCGTTTTTACCCCACTTGTTCGGAATATGCTGCAACTGCAATAGCAGAATATGGCGTCATTCGGGGTGGCTGGATGTCAGTACAACGGGTTTTTCGTTGCAACCCGTGGAATGAAGGTGGCCTGGATTATGTCCCCTGTAAGCACAAGGACCATGTAGATGGATAATCAAAGATTAATACTTTTTGTTGTACTGGGCCTCCTTTCGTTAATGCTTTGGCAGTCATGGGTAGAATATAACGCACCACAACAAACGGCACAGAAAGAAGGGAATACAGCGACCGAACAAGTGCCTGAAAAGGGCGCCATTCCAGCTACACCAAAGACGAGTTCTGAGGCACCGGCGCCGTCATCCGCCACAACAGAATTATTGTCAAAACCCGTGCGTACTGGCGAAGCTGTAACAATCAAAACCGACCTCCTTAAAGTTGAGCTGAATACCTATGGTGCAGGAGTCAATAAAGTATGGTTAAGAAAATACACGGTAGATATAGATCATCCCGATGAGCTGTTTCAGCTTATGAGAGACACAGGGAAAAATATTTATATAGCGCAGGGTGGTTTACTTGTGCAGGGAAGAGAATTTCCAACCCACAAAACGCTGTTTACGGCGTCGAAAAATTCTTATCGCCTGGCCGATGGCCAGGACACACTTGATGTAGAGTTTGTCTGGAATTCAGCTGACGGCATTACCTACAAGAAAATCTACAGCTTTCACCGCGACAGCTACGTAATTGATGTAAAGTTCAGGGTATTAAATACAAGTTCGACGGTGTGGAATGGCTATCAATACAACCAGTTTGAGAGGACACAACCGGCAACCCGGAGATCATTTAATCCGGCGGGCATGGTTCCAAGCTATACGGGTGGAGCAATCTATAACGAGCAGGACAAGTACAGAAAGATCAAATTTTCAAACATGCAGGAAGAGAACCTGTCCTTTCTAACAACAAATGGCTGGGCAGGTATGTTGCAGCACTACTTTGTCGGAGCCTGGTTGCTTGAAGAGGGTCAGGAGTACGAAATGTTTACCAATTATTTAGCCGGCAACCGATATTTTATTGGATTTAAGACACTGAAGCCGTTAAGCATACAGCCTGGTTCGGCCGGCGAGCTTTCGACCCGCATGTATATAGGGCCAAAAGAAATAAGGAGGTTAAAAAAAGCAGCGCCAGGCCTCGATCTGACGGTAGACTATGGTTGGCTAACGCCTATTTCATCACCCCTTTACTGGTTACTCGACAAGATCCATATAGTGGTAGGCAACTGGGGCTGGGCAATTATTATTCTGACTATGCTGATTAAACTCGCGTTTTTTCCACTTTCTGCTGCCAGCTATAAATCAATGGCTAATATGCGGAGAATGACGCCACGCATTAAAACACTAAAAGAACGCTATGGAGACGATAAACAGAAACTAAATCAGGCTATGATGAAGCTATATAAGGAGGAAAAAATTAATCCTCTTGGTGGATGCCTGCCGGTACTGATCCAGATTCCCGTTTTTATTGCCCTGTACTGGGCATTGCTTGAAAGTGTTGAATTACGCCAGGCTCCGTGGATCTTCTGGATCAGAGATCTATCGGCACCAGACCCCTATTTTGTCCTGCCTATACTGATGGGTGCATCTATGCTGGGGCAACAAATGCTCAGCGCTGTTGCAATGGATCCCCTGCAGAAGAAGATAATGATGGCGATGCCGATTGTCTTTACCTTCTTCTTCCTGTTTTTCCCGTCAGGCCTGGTGTTGTACTGGACCGTAAACAACCTGTTGACAATTGCCCAGCAATATACAATTAATAAAAAAATGGGTGTATAAGGAACCCACAGGTTCTTAAGAACACTATTTTGACTCATCTCGTTGATAACAGGTAAATCTGACACCATAGCCGCCATTGCTACACCGCGTGGGAATGCGGGTGTGGGTGTTATCCGACTATCAGGTCCTGCCGTCCGTGATATTCAGCGGCAACTGGTTGCTGTGCAACTGGAACCACGTAAGGCCACACTAGTAAAAATTTTTGATCAGCAGCAGCGTCTGATTGATCAGGTACTGCTGATATTCTTTCCCTCACCAGACTCCTTCACCGGCGAAGATATTCTTGAGCTGCAGGGACACGGCGGGGTTGTGGTAATGGATATGTTGCTTGAGCATATTCTTTCTCTTGGATGTCGCCAGGCAAGGGCAGGCGAGTTCTCAGAACGTGCATTTTTAAACGGTAAGATTGACCTCACCCAGGCAGAAGCCATTGCTGACCTGATCGAAGGACAGACCCGTTCTGCTGTGCGCGGCGCCATGCGCTCCCTGCAGGGTGATTTTTCTAAAGAGATCCACCATCTTCTTGAAGGCCTTATACATCTACGAATGCTGGCAGAAGCCTGCCTGGATTTCCCGGATGAGGAGACAGATGAGGTTCCAGTTAAGGAATTTGAACAGAGACTTTTATCTGTGCGAGAAAAAATCAAACATTTACTGGATTCTGCACACAACGGTAGTTTACTAAGGGATGGTTTTCACCTGGTGCTTGCAGGCCGGCCAAATGCAGGAAAATCAAGTTTGCTGAACGTGTTAACAAAAAATGATACTGCCATAGTCAACGAGCAGGCAGGCACTACACGGGACATCATCAGAGACCGAATAGACCTTGATGGGATTGTGATAGATGTCTCTGATACAGCGGGTCTAAGACAGACATCTGATTCGATAGAGACTGAAGGCATCAGGCGTGCAAAAAATGAACTGGAAAATGCAGATAGAGTATTGCTGATAATTGATGAAGCAGATTATTCAGAGGCAGCCAGGAATGAACTGTTGTCGTATGTCGAACATAATATACCGGTGACAATTATAAGAAATAAAATTGACCTACAGAGCATAGAACCAGAAATAAAATATCGAGAACAATGGGTCGAGATTTTAATATCAATAAAGTCAGGAGCCGGCCTTGATTTGCTTTACAGGCACCTGAAAAAAATTACATCGTCAGAGGCCCTGAACGAAGGTATTTATACAGCCAGGCGCAGGCATATTGATGCCCTGCAAAAAGCAAATATTTCATTGCAAAATGCAGCCGAGCATTTATCAGTACCAGTAGAACTGGAGTTGCTTGCAGAAGACTGTCGACTGGCACAGAGTTCATTGAATGAAATCACCGGTGAATTTAGCAGTGAAGACCTGCTTGGAAGAATATTCAGCTCATTTTGTATTGGAAAATAGATAATACCCCACAACAAAGACTAAAGGGGTGAAAAGCAGGGGAAAGAGGTAAGGTTAAAGGGGAAAGGAAAGTCAAAACCTGGGTGGTGCAAACGAGATGGAATGGAATTTTCTGTAGGTGCGAATTCATTCGCACAAACCATGTCCGAATGAATTCGAACCTACAATGTGCTTTTGATCCTGGTGCCTATCTTTGATCCCGTTCAGGCTTGCCGTGAAGCGGAGGATGAGCTGGCGAGTTTCACACCCCGCAGGCTCGATTGAGCATCGCAGGGAACCCGTAGAGCAAGCAAAGATAAAGTGACCCGTCCCCATGGAGGACGAAAAAGGAAAAGGCACTTACACAGCAAGAGGAAAAAAATGATTAACCAATATTGAAAACACTATTTCTTACTCGGAAAAAGATTCCTTGTAACAAACCGTACCGATCTTCCCATTTTTCTTCCTGCCCGTTCAACCATTGATCGAGGGTGCTCAAGTCGTTTGAATTCATCTTTAGTCAATAGTTGCGGCGCAAGACGTTTTTTGAGTTTTAAGACCGCACCATAATCGGCCTCGACGAATTGCTCGAAAACCCAGCGGCCGATAAAGTTCCAGTGACTACTCTGGTGGATGCTGGCAACAAAATCAACCAGCCAGGGCTGATGGTCGTCAGTGACCAGGGTATTTCCAGCGCTGCGAAGATCGCAATGGGCCACCCCTTTTTCGTGGATATCATCAAGCACCGCAATCATGCGTTCAAAAAAGTCATCGCCCAGCACCCCTTTTTGTATTTGACTGGCGGGTGAACAGCGAATAGATCCAATAAGAAAGGCATGTCGATTATAGACATGATACAGGCGTGGTACACCTGTAACAGCATCGAGCTTTTTCAGGGCGCGTACCTCTCGAATGACCAGTAAGGGTGCCAGTAAACGCCTGAACCAGGTGTCGCTATGTGTATAATCTTTTAGTACAGCTTCGTCACCCCCAATATTTATCTGCAGCACATCAGGCCTGGAACCATGTGCTTTACGATGGGTGACCGTGGCATGCTGTCGAATTTCCTCAAGAGGAATAGAAGGCCAGTCAGTCATTGCTTTCTTTTTCCAGTAATAAGTCAATTGCGTTACCCACTCTTTCCGGCTCCAGTTTATTCAGACAATCGAGGTGGCCCAGAGGGCATTTCCGCTTGAAACAGGGCGAGCAGGAAAGACGCAGACTTAGAATTTCCACCTTGTTGGACAAGGGCGGCGTAAAGTCTGGATCTGATGAACCATAGATGGCTACCAGGGGTTTATCCAGTGCGGCGGCAATATGCATAAGCCCGGAATCATTGGAGACGATAGCCGTTGCCCGAGACATTAAATCAATCACCTGACCCAGTTCTGTTTTACCGGCCAGATTTTTACAGCGGTCATTAGTCGAAGAAGTGATGCTGGCGCAGATATCAACATCTTTATCTGAACCCAGTAGCCAGACCCGCCAGCCCTGATCAAGACGGTCATTTGCAAGTGTTGCCAGGTGGCGGGCGGGCCACTGCTTTGCCGGGCCAAATTCGGCACCGGGGCACAATGCAAGAACAGGAGTATGAGTATCAGCCAGGTTTAGTGTGTCGAGGCTGGCAGAAATATCGAGTTCATTGGTTGCTAAACGCGGTAAGGGTATGTTCTCTGGCAGCGTTTGTCTGGCAGGAAGCCCCAACGATGTAAATCGCATGACTGTTTTGGGTAAGGTATCGGTGTTTAGTTTACGAGCGTCGTTGACCAGGCCATAGCGCATCTCTCCGACAAAGCCCGTACGAAGAGGAATGCGTGCCCAGTATGGAACCAGCGCAGACTTCATTGAATTCGGTAAAATGACTGCCTGGTCATAGTGGCGGCCGCGCAGTGATTTCCCCAGTAGATAGCGTTGGCGGAGACCTGCTTCACCGTGCTGAAACGGAGACCTTATTGCCTCAGATACTTCAGGCATATGCACAAGCAGGGGCAGTGACCAGCCAGGAGCCAGGACATCAATGCAGCAATCAGGATTATTCTGTTTTAGCAGCATGAAAAGAGATTGTGCCATCATCATGTCGCCAATCCAGGACGGCCCGATGACAAGAATCCGATATGGGGTACTCACGCAGACGAGTCCTAACGAATTTATTCGTCCTGCAGGATATAGACCGTGCTGCAATAAGGGCAGGTGGCCGTGCCCTCCTCGTCCAGCCTCAGAAAAACACGGGGGTGTGCATTCCACTGGCTGGCGCTGGGTAGCGGACAGGACAAAGGCAGGTCATTCCTGGTGATGGGATGAACTCGTGCGGAAGGTTCTTTTGCTGCGGTGTTCGCCTGTTCACTAGTAAAGTTCTGCATAGTTTTTCTCCTGCTTTAGGGCCCCTAATCGTAGATCCGGGTTAGCCATTCATCGTGGCCATCTCGACGGCCATGTATCTGATCAAAGTACATGGCCTGAAGTTTTGTCGTTATGGGGCCCCTGCTGCCATCACCGATCTGCCGGTTATCAAGCTCTCGGATTGGAGTAACCTCCGCTGCAGAGCCGGTAAAAAATGCCTCATCGGCGATATAGACTTCGTCGCGGGTGATGCGCTTTTCGATCAACTTGTGGTCCAGCTCATTAATGAAATGAATTATGGTATCGCGAGTAATACCCTCTAGCGCGGAAGTCAGCTCCGGGGTATAGATGATATTGTCCCGAACGATGAAGATATTTTCACCGCTGCCTTCAGCAACAAATCCTTCTGTGTCAAGCAGCAGGGCTTCATCATAACCATTAGCGCGAACCTCTTGCAGCGCAAGTATCGAATTGATGTAATTTCCATTCGACTTTGCCTTGCACATAGTGATGTTGACATGGTGGCGGGTAAAGGACGATGTGTGTATGCGTATACCCTTCTCCATCACTTCCTCACCAAAATAGGAGCCCCAGTCCCAGGCCGCGATGATGGTGTGGGTTTTAAGGTTGTCTGCGCGCAGCCCCATGCCTTCCGCGCCATAGAAACACATTGGCCTCAGGTAGGCATTCTTAAGGCCAGCCTCACGTACCACCGTGCACTGGGCGTCATTTAGTTCCTGCTTGCTGAAAGGAATGTCCATTTTCAGGATATGCGCGGACCGGAACAGTCGGTTAGTGTGATCCTGCAGGCGGAATATAGCCGCGCCCCCCTCTGCATCGTAGGCGCGAACGCCTTCGAAAACACCCAGTCCGTAATGCAGGGTGTGGGTCAAAACGTGGGTAGTGGCTTCACGCCAGGGAACCAGTTGACCGTCATACCAGATGAAACCGTCACGGTCAGCCATCGACATTATTGTATCTCCTGTAGGATTGTTTATTGCTTTCCAGAAAGCAGTGTGTTCCAGATTTCTGTTACCTGCCGAGACAGAGTATTTGCTGCCACAGCAGGTATCATTGCTTGTTGTTCATTTAACTTCAACTGATAGCTTTTCTCCAGCCAGCTTGAAAAAGCACCGGTCAAAACCCGGTGAGTTTCCGGCGCCAGCAGTTCAAGATTCTTAAGCACATCAAGCAGCACCATTGTTTCCGTGTGCATAACCAGCTGTGGATACTCACGGGCCCAGCGCAGAACCATATATTGCACCATAAATTCGATGTCAACAATACCTCCATGGCCCTGTTTAAGGTCAAATTTATTGCTATCAAGCGTATTTTTTGCCTGACGCATCTTTTCACGCATGCTGACAATATCAGTTCGTAGTTTTTCTTCATCTCGCCAGCGACAAAGAATCTCCTTTCGCAGGGTGTTAAAAGTTTCTGCAAGCGCCGGATCACCGGCAATGACACGCGCCCTGACCAGGGCCTGGTGCTCCCAGGTCCAGGCGTCCTCTCTCTGATAGTGTTGTAGTCGGCCGATGCTTGTGACCAACGGCCCGGAATTTCCACTTGGCCGCAGGCGCATGTCTATTTTGTACATTCGGCCTGCCGGTGTGAGAATCGACATTATATGAACCAGGCGTTGGCCGATTCGTGCGAAAAACTGTGCGGCAAAAACCTTTCTTGGTCCCGATGTTTTTACTGAATCAGCAATATTGGCAGAAACAAAGACCAGATCCAGATCTGAACCAAAACCAAGTTCCCGACTGCCCAGTTTGCCATAGGCGATGATGCAGAAAGGAACTTTAGCTGGGTTACCATTCTCCAGCGTGCCGTGATTAGCAATTATGCCCCGTATGCTCAGTCTCAGGCTTTCTCTAGTGCAGGCCTCAGCAATCGCAGACAAGGCTCTACCCGTCTCACTTGCAGTAAGCCTGGCAGATATGTCCAGTAAGGCCACAGCAAGGAGCTTGCTGTGGTTAAATTCCCTGAGTAAGCCCATCTGCAACTCCAGGTCACCCTGTGCAGTAGCCTCTAATCGCTTCCTAAGATCGGCAGATAATGCCACACAGGTAAAATCGCCAAGCGAATAACCGGTAAGCAGATCATCAAGCAGGACTGGATAACGCTGAATTAATACTGAAGCATAGGGGCTGGCAGCAGTAAGACGGATTAGCTGGTGTCGTACCGCCTCATTATCCAGTAATAAGGAGAGATAGACAGGACGCCTGACGATTGAAGTAAGCAGGTCGAAGCAACGAAAAATGGTTTCATCGGAATCCGTAGCGACATGGCCCACCTCATAGAGTAAAACTGGTAGTAGACGATCGAGTCGACGCCTTGCCGATGTACTGAGGCTGCTATAGAGGGAGCTGCAACGAAATGCCCGCAGGCGGGAAAACAGTGCGTCAGGTTTTTTATAATGATTATCTATTAATATTTGACAGGCTGTTTCCTCATTAAGTTCGTTACCCCACAAGTGGGCCAGGCTACGTGTTGGCGGGCTAGCTTCCGGGTCTGCTGTAGAGATGAAAAGTGCATGAAAAATTTTATGGATAGCCTGCATGTGATTCTGCAAGTGACGGTGAAAGGTCGACCAGTCGGTATAGCCCATAGTGAAGGCAAGGATAAGCCGCTGCGGTGATTTTTTGGGCAGGTTATGGGTTTGTTGGTCGGTATACATCTGCAGACGATTTTCACAGCGTCGTAAAAATGCATAGCCATTAGTTAGAGTGTTAAATTCTTCAGTTGAGATCAGAGCAGAGGCGTGAAGATGGCCGAGAACTGGTAGCAGACTTTGCTGCTGCAGATGTGGGTCTCTGCCCCCGCGAATTAGCTGATGGGCCTGAGCGATAAACTCAACCTCACGGATACCGCCAAGGCCAAGTTTTATGTTGCGGTGCATCATCTTTTTGCGCTGCAGTTCGCGTTCTATCATTTCTTTCATATCACGGATTGATTCAATTGCAGAAAAGTCCAGATACTTGCGGTAGATGAAGGGGCGAAGGCTGTCTAAAAGCTGCAGACCTTTTTCCCGGTCACCGGCAACCACTCTGGCCTTGATATAGGCATATCGCTCCCAGTCTCTGCCGTGCAATTGGTAGTAATTATCCATGGCATTAAATGACAGACATAAGGGGCCGCTGTCACCGTTAGGCCGTAAACGTGTGTCGACACGATAGACAAAACCATCGGCAGTCTGTGTTGTCAGCAGCTTTATGAATAACTTTGCCTGCCGGGTAAAAAACTCCTGGTTTGAAAGCGGCCTTTTGGCAGAACTCTGGCCTTTTTCCGGGAAACAGAAAATCAGATCGACATCGGAAGAAAAATTAAGCTCACCGCCACCCAGTTTGCCCATGCCGAGAATAATCAGCTGTTGAGCTTCGCCGGATTCAGAGCCGATGGGTGTACCATACCGAGCTGCAGTCAGATCGTATGTCCGTGCTAGTGCTGCTGAAAGGAGGGCTGTTGCAGAGTTCGTCAGGCTGGACATCACATCGTTGAGTGCAGTCCAGCCGGCAAGGTCGCGAAAGGCAATATGCAGCATTGCCTGATTGCGTGCGTAGCGCAGGCAGCGCATCATTTCCAGCTCATCCTCGGTGGCTGCAAGAGAGGTCTTGATGGTAGACAACAGCTTGTCTGTATCCAGTGGCATAAACAGGCTGCCGCTATCTATCAGTTCAGTTAAATATGCCGGGTCTCTGCGGATAAGGCTGACAACAAACGGGCTACTGCAGAGTACCGCTGGTAAGGCACCGAGCCAGTCTATGGTGTTAGCTGATGCGTCAGGTAATTGATCGACGATTTCATCAAAGATGATAGCGACTTCTTGCTGAAGCTCGCCGGGTAGCTGAAGGAGCTGTTTATTGAAGTGATTGATTGAATCCTGATTCATAGATTCCTTAAGTAAAGAGCCCTGTTAGAGGTGCCCTATAATATTACTATTCTGACTTGTGGGGATACAGGTTAAATTTAGGAAAATTGAAACTTGAATGAGGAATAAAATTACAAAGTGAATATAGATCGCTTCAGGAAACTGGAACCCTGAAATAGCGGCAGTGACCCGTTTGGTATCGCTGAGTTCGGCACCAACCTACGGCTATACCCACCGTTACCGGCAGGTACAACCGACAGAAAAACTACTCGGTCGATTTGCCGGGCTTTAAGATCACTGCGAGGGCGCGTCGATTTTTTGCTCGACCTTCAGCAGTATTGTTGTCCGCAACCGGGCGGGATTCTCCATAGCCTTTGATGCTTATGCGACCTGAAGCAATACCATAATCCTGAATAAACTTCTTTCCTACTGCTTCAGCACGGCGTTCTGACAAGCCCTGATTGTACACTTCAGTTCCGATAGAGTCGGTATGGCCTTCTACCGTCATACTTTTATCGGGGCTTTCTTTAAGCGTCCTGGCAATCATGTCAAACTGGGGTTTGTAGGTAGATTTTATATCCGCTTTATCAAAGTCAAACTGCACCAGCAACTCAAAGGTATCGGTCACCTCTTTCTTTTTTGGTATCGATTCTGGTTGAGGCGTTGCCTTGGCGGCTGTCGCTGTCCGTGGTTTCCTGAAATGCCAGTTTAAAGCAACAGTGACGCCATCATCATTATATGAAGTATCGCCTAATTCATAGAAATGTTGATATCCTACCCTTAGCTCCAGGTTATTTGACAATGCCCCGGACACTCCAAACCCGACCTGAATCTGTTCAGTTTGATCTACTGTTGCATCGTTGATACTAAAGCTGCTCGCTCCTGCCGATATATATGGTTTCCAGTTTTTTTCACCAAAAAATCTGTAGCCATTAACTGAAACCTGGTCAGTATTGACATTATTGGAAAAATCGGTGCCAAGCGTAAGGTCTAAAGACCAACGATTATTAAACTGGTAGCCCAGGAATAAGCTACCGATTTTGGGGGTGTGGCCGGGGGATCTGGTTGGAACACCGATGACGCGCTCACTATCCAGCGCTAATGAGCTAATACCAAAACCAGCATAGACATTGCTGTCGCTTTCGGCGCGGGCTACATTGATAAAAATACTCATGAATATGACAGATATAAAAATACCAAATTGTTTCATTACTTTGTTTACTCCCGTAATCGATTTAATCCCTTAATAACCTGTACAGAGTGCATTTTCGTTGATTTGGGATATATTCACAATATATTTATCAGGCGGAGCCGCTGAGGATAATTAAAGATTTTTTTTCAGGATGTTTGTCTGAAAACCATCAATACTTAGCTGGTTACTTTCCTCCCAGTAATCTTTTATACCGTCTTCGCCTCGGCTGCTTGCCCAGTTATTGAGTAAGTCACGGTCTTCAGAATAATCAAAAAAAGGTACACCCATCCCGCAGGAGGTTTGAACCAGGTCAATATCTACGTCGAATATCTGACGACTTCCTGGCATAGGCGGGAATAACGAATAGAGCTCGCTCCATTCTTCATCTGCTAAAGTAATCTCCCGGACCTTGCCATAGAGACGAAGAATCATCGGGGTTCCAGAAAAGGAACAAAACATGATCGTTATGCGGTTGACTATCTGAGTGTGTGCGGAAGTTTCGTTACCACTACCTGTAACATTCAGCCAGACGACACGATTTTCATTTATTACGCGTAATGAATCCATGCCCTTTGGTGAGATATTCACCCTGCCATTTTCTGCTGCAGTACCAACAAAAAATATTTTTTGATCTGCAATGAATGCAGACAATTTATCGGTTATAGCCGGATATTGTTTAGCCATGAAATATTCGTTCTGACCTGGGAGCTTGCCGTTACTCTCGTTCAGGGTTTTTGTTTTTGCCAGGCCCTTACAGTAAGCGGCCATTGTATACGCACCCTTGTTTCTGGATTGCCCCAGAGCCTTAACAGCTCAGTGTATATGATATCAACAGGATTTTTGTCATTTTTTACAATATATGGGCACCTGTAATTCCGTGAATGGAAAATCAATATGTCTATATCCGTCTTCGACCAGTGATCGTTCAGATAGCTAGTCGTATGAAGTTATAGAGGCCCCCTGGCCTTGGTGGGTTGGGGTTTTATACCTGACCGGCGACCATCTGAAAAAATGAATTATATAATATAATCACATGGTTAGGATTTTATTAGATCAATAATTTCGAACACTAGTGATTTTTCTTTGAAATTTGTTTAGACTCGAGACGAGAATGTTTCACAATATTCCACCACAAAATTGTCTGAATTAAGAGAGAGAAATATGGAACAGGAACAAAGAGGTAAAATGAGTCCGTTGCCAGAGAGCTTTCATAAACGATTAAACACAGATCAATTGCTTGCCTTAAGGCTGGTAGAGAACTATGGGTGGGGGATGAAGTTTGTCAGGCGTCCACCAAACCAGAAGCCAACCTTTGTGATCTTCAATAACAGTACACATCAATACGCTGTACTGGACGAAGATGGCACACTCAACATAGAAACTGGCATAAAAATACGCAACTAATCACTAGCATAATCTGTGTGAAGAGAGCGACATCATCACATGTTCCGGTTCTGTGCACGCTATACAGCTTGCACTTGTTAAGGACAACGCGCAGCAAGATTCAATGAGTATGCATGAGCTGATACAGCGAATATGCACATCTCTAGCCGTATAAATACGATATTTCCCTGGTCTGCCATCCTCGCGGTATTGCTGCTTGCCGGCTGTTCACCGCCGCAGGATGCAGAAGTGATTACCGAAATTCCATGGGCACTGATTTCGCGGCCTCTGGTTATGGACACACATACGCATACAAACTTCTCCGATGGAAGTTACTCAGTTGAGGAAGTGACTCAGCTTGCCATCGACCATGGCTGCGAGGCGTTAGCAATTACTGACCATTCAGACCTGTCCGAAGGTGCAGCAACACCAGGCTATTTTTCATCCGTCGATGCTGCACGAAAAAAGCATCCCGGGTTCATTCTCTTTGGAGGTATTGAGTGGAACATTCCTCCCTACGAAGGGCGTGAGCATGTAACGGTGCTACTGGATCCCATGCTTGAAGCAACACTGCTTGGCACATTCAAACAGCAGTTTGAACAGGATACCGCGACTGCAGCTCGGGGACTGCAATGGCTGGCCAACAAAACGGGTATAGCGGACAGGGCTGTATTGATCTATAACCATCCAGCTCGCAAAGATGATGATCTCGATGAAAACATCCAGGACATCCTTAGGTGGCGGGAAAGCAATCTACAATTCATTGGTTTCGAGGGGGCACCCGGCCATCAGAGAAAAATACCGACAGGATCCTACAGGGGTCGCTTCCAGACCCAGGATCGCTGGGATCCTGTCACCGCAGAAATTGGCGGAGTCTGGGACCAGTTGCTCGACCGGGGCAACAACATCTGGGCAGCATTGGCCAGCTCGGATTTTCATAATAAGGATACGGATTATGCACCCTGCGAATTCGCCAGGATTCATGTTTATCCGGAGGACCGTACAGCACGCGGCATTCTGGCTGGGTTGCGAGCCGGTTCCTTCTGGGCAGACCATGGCCGCATTCTGGACGATCTGTTGTTTACACTTTCTGTGCCCGGCCTGTCACTGCCAGTGACACCCGGTGAAGTCATCCGCCTTCGTGCCGGTCAGCCACTTCAGTTTACGGTGCTGCTGCAGCGCGGTACAGGCGCACTGGAGTCAGGGCTGATTGTAGAACTCATCGGTAATGGCCGATCAGGCAAACCGGAGCTTCTGTTTACGAAATACTTGCCGCCGGACCAAAGCAGGGTAGACTGGACTTTGGCAGAGCTTGTAGCAGGATCTGACGGCACTAGCGCATACTTCCGAGTGCGTATACGTAAACCCGTCAACGATGGAGCAGATTTGATGGCATACACAAACGCTATTCGCATTGTTACTCACTGAAGGCCCCCTGTAAAGAGTAAAGAATCGATGAAATCCCGTCCATATAACTATTGTTACCATCAGATTCATATTGATGCTACACGTAATGCCACAGATGATTTCAATCCATTTCATGACCAGAACAAGTGGAACAGAATTCACGGCAATCCATTCGGGGGACCGATTGCGCTTGGTTTCCAGATCGAAGCATTAATTGATTACCTGGTCACGTTATTTCGTGAGAAGACCGGTGAGCATGCACTGATAGATCGTCATCACCTGTATTTTTCCAACTATCAGTTTACCTTTGCCAATGTGATACGACCTGGCGAACCTTTCCATATCGAGATAAAAAAAACGGTTAATCGGATTAGTGAAGCGGGACTGCTTGGCAATCGTATCGCGGTAAAGAAACAGGGAGGGCTGGTATTGCTGGGCTTCCAGCATGAGTCGACGGCTCCCTTATGTATGCCCGATACTGATTTCTCCCAACTCGGGAACCTCGAGACTGTCAAAGATCGAAGCTGGATAATGAAAAATCGCTATTTCCTGAAGCGAAAATTTATGAGTACCGGACACGGAAAAAACTTTCTGGCCGGTTCGTTGATTGACCAGCACTATTATTTTGATGAAATGGAAGAACGGGTGCAGTTTCCGGCGATGTTCCCGGTTGCGTTGCTATCCTGTGCCCTACTGGAAAAAGCCAAACAGGACAACTATGATTTTGTAAACAACCCCGTTGTGTATACTAGCCATCATATTTCCGTGGACCGGAGGCTTCTGCAAACGCTGAAAAGCAATGACTGTTTGCACCTGCTTGTGGCAGTCCCTGAGACAGTGCCTGCTGGCAAAGGGCTGGGGAAGAAGGGATTTTCCCAGAAATTACATCGCTGTTTTGGTCTGTCGGCTGGGAATCAAATTCTTTTTCGTGCCGAAGCGGTTATGGCACCCCTGAAGGCAATGCTGCAGGATGCCGAAGCATAGCTTTACTCTACCGTAACGGATTTGGCCAGATTTCTTGGCTGATCAATCTCACAGCCACGCAGTCGTGCGATGTGATAGGCCAGCAACTGCTCAGCGATTACCACGGGGATGGGGGCAATGAACTCCTGACACTGCGGTATAAAAATAACCTCATCACAATGTGGCAGAATATCATCATCTCCTTCTGTAGCGATCGCTATCACAGGCGATTTCCGAGCTCGGCATTCCTGCATATTAGCAATCGTTTTGACCTTTCCCGTGCTTTCAGGGACAGCGACAAATACAGGGACATCCTTGGACAGAAGGGCTATAGGTCCATGTTTAAGTTCAGCCGCATGGTAAGCTTCTGCATGAATATACGAAATCTCCTTAAGTTTTAGCGCACCTTCCAGTACCGCTGGGTACATGTATCCTCGACCGATAAAAAACGCATTTTCTATATGGGCATATTTTTCTGCAATGGAAATTATTTCCTTTTCTTGCTGGAGAACCGCTTCTGCGAGTTCTGGTAGTCGTGAAAGTTCATGAATCATCCGCTTGCCGGCTTCGGCGGACAGGCGCCTGGTACGGCCCATGAGTATGGACATCATCGCAAGTACCGTCACCTGGCAGGTAAAAGATTTAGTGGATGCGACACCAATTTCAGGGCCAGCATGGAGATAGACTCCCTGCCCGGTTTCTCGTGCAATCGTAGAACCCACTACATTACAAATACCGAGTATCGTCGCCCCTTTCCGTATTGCTTCACGTACTGCGGCAAGAGTATCGGCCGTTTCTCCCGACTGGCTTATCGCCAGCATACATGAGTCACGCTGAATGATTGGATTGCGATCCCTGAATTCAGCAGCCTGTAGAATATCGGTAGGAATACTGGCAAAGTCTTCAAAGTAGTATTTCCCCAGCAGGCCTGCATAGAGAGAGGTGCCACAGGCAGAAATAATGACCCGGTCAATCTTCGCGAGATCAGAGGGCTCCATCTGCATGCCATTCAGTTTGGTTGTTGCCTCTTTTATGTTCAGGCGACCACGCATGGTGTTAGTCAGTGCCGCCGGTTGTTCGAAGATCTCCTTGAGCATGAAATGGTCATGACCGCGTTTTTCAATTTCCTCAATATTCCAGTCTATGTGTGTAGTGTCCCGCGAGACAGGGACATTCTTCAGAGAAGAGATCTCGAAGTCTTCCTTCGAAGCGGTCAGTACATCTCCATCGTCCAGATAAACGACTCTTTTTGTGTGGCTAATCAGTGCACTGACATCAGAAGCAATGATAGTTTCATCATCGCAAATCCCAACTGCGACGGGGCTGCCATTACGCGCGGCAATTAATAGATCTGGATGCAGCGAAGACATAACAATTATTCCATAAGTGCCTTCCAGTCGTTCCAGGGCTTTTACTACAGCCTCCTGGAAATCACCTGAATAATAATCCTCGACTAAATTTGCGATAACTTCAGAGTCTGTATCACTTCTAAACACATATCCCTTATTTGACAAAAGCCCCTTCAAAGCCAAATAGTTTTCAATAATGCCATTATGGACTATTGAAAATTTACCATTCTGGCTTAAGTGAGGATGTGCATTGACTTCGATGGGTTCACCGTGGGTTGCCCATCGCGTGTGTCCAATGGCCAGGCCTGAATAATCCTGTACAGAATCGTCGGCAATTTTCTGGCCCAGGAGTGACTCTAACTCCTTGACTTTTCCGGTAGTCTTTACGGTTAAAAGTGTCGAATTTTGAGGTCGATAAAGGGATATGCCCGCTGAGTCATAGCCCCGGTATTCAAGCCTCTTTAAGCCCGCAATGATTACGTTTGCAGGATCCTTGTTACCAATATAACCAACTATGCCACACATTGACTGGTATCCTTCATCATTGATTAACAGGTGGGATAAAATAGATCTCTACCACACGGTTCAGGTACGGAAGTGTATTTTCGGTACTGGATTTTGACCTTGCTTCACCAAGATGAATGCCTTTGCCGTCTGTACGTAATCTATCAGTGGAAATGCCCTGACTGGTCAGGTAAGAAGCTACTGTACGTGCTCGCTTCATAGAAAGGTCGAGATTGTATTCTTTTTTGCCCACATTGTCAGAATAACCAATAATCAGGGCTGATGTTTTAGGCGATGCATCAAGCAGTCCGGTAATTTCATTCAACTCGGGGTAATAATCAGGCTGAATATCGGCACTATCAAACTGAAAATATACTTTCTTTACGGGCCGATCAGCCTTCCTTTCCTGCACTTTTTCAGTAATGACATCCGAAGCATGATCGTCATCCCCCTGTATGCCATAATCTGCTGTACTCTGTTCGGCAATCACAGTTGGTTCAGTATATGATGCTTCATTTCCAATATTTTGTAATGACATGACTGTGATGTTGTCGGTGCGCATTTGATCATTGGCGGGATCAACATCCTCGCTTTCTTTCATTGAATTACTGTCCTGTTCTCTCTCTGCCGTAGTGTGAATTTCCTCTTCATCTGACAGCTTTCCGACAATGGGTAATATGTTTTTTCTCGTATCAGGGCCTGCCGATGCAGCTTCGGTGAAAGGATTTTCCTCTATAGTTATAGTTGCTCCCGGCTCTATCTGGCCTCCTTTCCTCAAGTGCAACGCAGCCTTCTTTGTTTCCAATGGAGAGACAGTTTCACCGTATGAAGATGCTGAAATAGACTCCGTATTAAATATATTTGATGTTGTAGCAAACAACACTACCGCAAAGAGTACCAGTAAGATTGTAAAAAAAAGTGCCAGCGTTACGAATCTGTTACGGGGCCTGGCGGATGTGTCAGCTTTATGAGTTGGCTGCTCAGCTTTCTTCTTTTCAGTCAACAGCGCATGTACGTTATCTGACAGTCCTTCCAGGCCAATATCTAAAGCATCTATTTCTGCGCCAAGGGCATTTGGTGTTGGCTGTCTAATTTTTTGTTCAACAGGAGGTTTTCTTGCCTGCCCACGAGTACGATTATCCGTATCTGTGTCATTTTCAGCATTTTCTGTTTTTTCCTTTATGCTAGATACAATTTTTTTTACAACCACCGGCCCTTTATTTTTGTTTTTTTTTTGCGTACCTGTTCCGGATGTACGATTCGCTCCAGGCTTATGCTGTATGTTCGGTGCCGGAGATTCTGTCGCAACAGGGGCCTCGATAGGCTCCAGGCCAATACTTTCATACTTATCCGGTGTATCGAAATCGGCATCTGATACTATGTTCGATGGCGATAAGTTTTCTAGCTGTAGCTCATTTATTACAATTCTTGCATCTTTAACACCAAGCTTGTGCAGCTCCTCTACACTTCCATGCAGAAAAAGCCTGCTGCAAAAAAGGTTGATTCTGCGAGGTATACCACGACTGAATTTGTAGATGATCGGAAAGACTGCATCACTGAGGGCCGGATCACCCTTCCACCCGACCTGATCTAACCGGTGTTTAATATATTGCCTGGTCTCATTTTCTTTTAATGCTTCGAGATTATATGCAGCTACCAGTCGTTGATGAACCTGTTCCATATTTGGCCCATGTACCAAATCTTTCAGTTCCTCCTGGCCAAGAAGAAATATCTGTAATAATGGCCGACTATCGAGTTGCAGATTGGTTAATAATCGCAACTCTTCAAGAGCTGAAACTGATAGATCCTGCGCTTCATCAATAATCAGTAGCGCTCGGCGTCCATCTTTGTATTGATTGATCAGTAGCTTAATTAATTGCTGTATTATCGTTGACTTGTGAGGTAAGTCAC
Organism: bacterium BMS3Abin11; assembly: GCA_002897635.1. Classification (NCBI taxonomy): domain Bacteria; species bacterium BMS3Abin11. The sequence goes on from BDTD01000033.1 coordinate 146,057, forward strand.
CTTCAAGCCCGAAGGAATATGCCACCATACGCAGCAGATCATCTGCATCTAACTGAGTGCTGACAAGCATTGCCACGGAAACCTCCGCAGGTGAAAGACCATCTACCAGGTCGTTTACAAGCGTTGTTTTACCTGTACCCGGTTTACCCGTAATCATTACGAAGCCTTCAGCACGGAGGAAGGCATACTGCATATAGGATTTTGCTTTCGCGTAGCTATGATGATTAAAGCAAAACCGATGATCGGGGCTTAATCTAAATGGTTCAGCTTGCAGGTTATAAAAAAGTTCATACATATTTTGTATAAATATTTACGATGGTGGTTTCATGACATCAGTTCATGAATCGTGAGAAGGCACCAGATTTTAAACTATAGGGCACCCTAAAGTCTCCATACCTGAATATCGTTATTCGCAAATTGCTCCCGATTCAGGGTCGATTTCACATCAACTAGCACTGCATCTTTGTCCACAAGTTTTTCAAAATCAGAAACAGTAAGAGTGGTGTAACTTTCATGTACAACGGCAAGGATTATGGCTTGTGCTTTAGGCAGATCTTCCCATGCCGTTAACCTTACACCATACTCTTCCTCAGCCTCCAAAGGATTTGCAATAGGGTCATGAACTATGACTTCGCAGCAATAGGATTCCAGTTCGTTAATAATATCCTCAACACGTGAGTTGCGAAGGTCCGGGCAATTCTCTTTGAAGGTAAGGCCCAGAATAATAACTTTGCTATCACAAACACTATGTCCGGTCTGTATCAGGCGCTTTACGGTCTGCTCAGCGATGTACTTTCCCATTCCATCATTTGTCTGGCGCCCGGCAAGTATGACCTGTGGGTGATAGCCTTCTGCTTCAGCCTTGTATGTTAAATAATAAGGGTCGACACCAATACAGTGGCCACCGACCAGGCCGGGCCGGAAGGGCAGGAAGTTCCATTTGGTGCCCGCTGCAGCCAGCACATCCAGGGTGTCAATACCAAGCTTATGGAAAATCATCGCTAATTCATTCATCAGTGCGATGTTGAGGTCCCGCTGGGTATTCTCGATAACCTTCGCTGCTTCAGCCACTTTAATACTGGCTGCCCGATGGACACCGGCAGTAACGACATGCTCATACAGCCCGGCAACCTGTTCCAGAGTCTCGTCTGTATCACCAGAGACAACCTTGACGATCGTTTCAAGCCTGTGCACTTTGTCGCCTGGATTGACTCGCTCGGGCGAGTAAGCAATGAAGAAGCCCGGGGAATTCTCAGTGCCGCTTCTATTCGGTCGTCCTGACCATAGCAATCCCGAAACCTCCTCAAGAATCGGTACACAGACGTCCTCGGTACAACCAGGAAAAACAGTCGATTCAAATACAATGATTGTTCCAGGTGAGAGGTTTTCCGCAACAGTTCGACAGGCAGCCTCTAGTGGTTTCAGGTCAGGTTTTTTGGCCTGATCTATTGGGGTTGGAACGGCGACAACAATGATCCGTGCTTCGGACAAACGGCGAGGGTCACTGGTATATTCAAGATGGGTTGCCGCGACGAGATCCTCAGGATCAACTTCACCACTGGGATCAGATCCGGTGCGATAATTTTCAAGTTTTCGATCATCGATATCAAAACCAATTGTCTTAAGCTGCTTGCCAAAGGAAACTGCCAGCGGCAGACCTACGTAGCCTAATCCCACAACGGCTATCGTCTTCATTATTATTATCTCTATGATTTGTTGATGTTAAAGTTTTAGGGTACCTGAAGGTTCCCTTTATCTTATGTTCTGAATTATAGACTAAAAATGTAGACATTTTTGAGAAATCTGCCAGCGATTGATGCGCCTGGTAAATATCATCTGGAAGTAACGGTAGATAGTGCTATCCTACATCTAATAATATTTGATCAAAAGTAGCTAATCGTGAACATCGGATTTATCAGCTATCTATTCGCCGCCTTTGCGTTTTCTGTCCTGACCATCCTGTTGATTTTTTCCTGGCGGGGGCGGCAGCTAGGTGCTGTGGTGACTTTAGCAAGTGTGCTTTCAGTTGTTTGGGCTGTTGTTTCGGCTATTTCGGCTATTTCGTCGTTTCACCCATCCATACCGATTGAGCTCTTGCAGGCTGCAGAACTGGCAAAGATTGTAAGCTGGTGCCTCTTCCTGCTGAAGATTCTTGAACTGAAGAAAAAAGAAAAAAGTACTCACTCCAGAATATCAGGATTGACCATTCTTTTTTTACTGATCCTTGTACTGGCTATATATTTTATTTTCATTGCCCCTATAGCATCTCGATACACGGGTTTACATGGTACGCTGGAGACTGAAGCTACATTAATAAGCTGGCTTGCTTTTTCTGTCATCGGTATGCTTCTGGTGGAGCAGATTTTTCGTAATTCAAGCATTAGTGAGCGCTGGGCGATAAAATATTTGTGCCTGGGAATTGGAGGTATTTTCGCATACGATTTTTTCATGTATTCAGATGCCCTGCTCTTCAAACAGATCAATCTAAATGTATGGAGTGCTCGTGGGCTGATAAACGGGATTGCGGTTCCATTAATAGCCATCTCCATTGCACGTAGCCCAAAATTTGACCTGGACATCCATGTGTCACGTCAGGTGGTGTTTCATTCAGCGACACTGATTGGCGCAGGGATATATTTACTGCTAATGGCCAGCACAGGCTATTTCATCCGTTACTATGGCGGGACATGGGGCGGCGTACTACAGATAGCCTTCTTTGGTGGTGCCGGTATTCTGCTGGTAGTATTACTTTTCTCCAGCAATATCAGGGCGAAAACCCGCGTTTTATTAAGCAAGCATTTTTTCAGTTATAAGTACGATTATCGGGAAGAGTGGTCGAAATTTACCAGGACACTGGCTGAAAAAGAGCAGGATGTTCCTGAGCGAATTATCAGGGCCATCTCTGCATTAGTAAATAGTTCTGGCGGAATGTTATGGGCTAAAAAAGACAACGGCGAGCATTATGAACTACTCAGCGGCTGGAATATGCCAGAACCAGAGACAATGAATATTGCTTCCCTTAACTCACTGGATGCATTTCTTGAGAAAAGCCAATGGGTAATCGATATTGATGAATATTGCCAGGAGCAAAGCATGTATGATGACCTTGATGTTCCTGACTGGCTGATTTCGTTACCTGACGCATGGCTTATTATTCCACTGCTGTTTAAAAATCACGTACTGGGTTTTGTACTGGTCAAGCGGTCCGTTGTGCAAAAATCAATCAACTGGGAAGACAGGGATTTACTGAAAATAGCCGGTCAACAGGCGGCAAGCTACCTTGCACAGTATCAAACCCATCAGTCACTGATACAGGCAAGGCAGTTCGAGGCGTTCAACCGCCTGTCGGCATACGTTGTCCATGATTTGAAGAATATCCTCGCGCAGCAGTCCCTGATTGTGACCAACGCAAAAAAACACAGGCAGAATCCAGCTTTCATAGATGATGTCATTCATACTATCCAGAACTCAGTCGTTCGCATGACACGGCTCATGGAGCAGATGAGAAGTGGAGAGCGTGGTGTCTCACCTTCCGATATTGAACTTTCCGGACTGCTATCAAGAGTCATTACACAAAGGTCAGGACAACAGCCTGTGCCCATACTCGAATCGACTGACTCAGACCCTGTTGTACATGCGGACAGGCAGCAATTAACTACCGTTTTCGGACATATTATACAAAATGCCCAGGAAGCGACTAATGATAATGGCCGGGTTATTGTGAGATTAGCAACGAATAGTAATCAGGCAATTATAGAAATTGAAGACACAGGATCTGGAATGAATACAGACTTTATACGGAATAATCTATTTAAACCTTTTAATTCAACAAAAGGGCTGACCGGAATGGGCATCGGCCTGTTTGAGAGTCGAGAATTTATTCGTTCACTGGGAGGTGAAATCATCGTAAAAAGCACACCAGGTGTTGGTACCCAATTCAGCATAAAGCTACCGTGTATAATACCCTCATTTGATCAGTCAGAATACGCCGCAATAGAGGATTAAGTAGTGAATGATATAAATAAATCTCTCTTGATCGTTGAAGATGATGAAGGGCTGCAAAGCCAGCTACGCTGGTGCTTTGATGCATACAATGTCGTGATCAGCAGTGATCGAGAAGACGCTATTGCACAGTTGAGGCGTACTGCACCGGGGGTAGTGTTACTGGATCTTGGATTGCCGCCGGATCCAGGGGGTGTTAGTGAGGGACTGGCAACCCTGAAAGAAGTATTATCTCTAGCGCCAGAGACCAAGATTATTGTTGTGACCGGTGACAATGATCGGGCAAACGCTATAAAAGCGATTGGGCTCGGCGCATACGATTTCTATCAGAAACCTGTCGACCCCGATATTCTCACATTGATCGTTACACGGGCGTACAGTGTGCACGAACTGGAACTTGAGAACCGCAGATTGCAGCAAAGTCAACTACAAACGCCACTAGGTGGAATCATTGCCTCGAGCCCACAAATGCTCAAGGTTTGCCGCACTATTGAAAAAGTAGCGCCTACAAATATAACCACCTTACTGCTTGGCGCAAGCGGCACTGGTAAGGAACTATTCGCACAGGCATTACACCAGCTCAGCACAAGATCAGAACAAAAGATAGTCGCCATCAACTGCGCCGCAATTCCTGAAAACCTTCTGGAAAGTGAATTATTCGGTTATGAAAAAGGTGCCTTCACAGGCGCCACCAAACAAACGCAGGGAAAGATAGAGTTTGCAAATGGCGGAACGCTATTCCTGGATGAAATCGGCGACCTGCCTATGGAGCTTCAGGCCAAGCTGCTGCGTTTTCTGCAGGAACGCGTCATTGAGCGTGTGGGCGGCCATAAGGAAATTCCTATTGATGTGCGAATTATCTGTGCAACCCATCAGGATTTGATCGGGCGCATCAGCGAAGGACGATTTCGTGAAGATCTTTACTACCGAATTAGCGAAATCACCATACCAATACCGCCACTTAAGGCGCGCGAAGGTGATGCACTCGTACTTGCCAAGGCTTTTCTGAATCGATTCAATAAAGAGCATGGAAGGTCGATCCGGGGATTTGGTGCTGATGCCGTTCTGGCGATCGAGGCCTATGACTGGCCTGGCAATGTTCGTGAAATTGAAAGCCGGATCAAGCGGGCAATCATAATGGCCGATGGCTCACATATTACGCTTGATGATCTGGAATTAAAGCCACCAGAAAAGGAACCTTTACCGTTTAATCTTAAGCAGATTCGGGAAGACGCGGAAAGTAAAGCTATTCAACGTGCGCTAACTCACTCGGATGATAATGTTTCTGATTCGGCCAAATTACTCGGCATCACGCGCCCTACCCTTTATACGATGCTGGAAAAATATGATTTAAAGCCTTAAGGGCACCCTTAACTATCTCGAGCCTTTTTTAAACAATACCACCTCTACAGTCTGCATAAGTATATAGAAGTCGAAGAATATGCCGTGGTTTTTTACATAATAGAGATCGTACTTAAGCTTCTCAATTGAATCCTTCTCCGAAGCCCCATAGGGGTAACATAATTGCGCCCACCCTGTGATACCGGGCTTAACCCGATGGCGTTCGGTATATAGTGGATTGATCTTGCATAGATTATCGACAAAAACTGGCCGTTCAGGCCGGGGGCCGACCAGGCTCATTTCACCTACAAATACATTCCAGACCTGTGGAAGCTCGTCCAGGCGGTATTTACGAATAAAGGAGCCAACGCGAGTCACTCTTGGATCGTCCGTTTCAGCCCAACGTGCCTGACCATCTGCCTCAGCAGTAGTTTGCATACTGCGGAATTTGATTACATTAAAAGGAGTACCACCCAGCCCTGTACGCTGTTGAAAATACAGTACGGGCCCTTTCCCACCACTTTCAATCAAAATTGCTATAGCCGTAAATATAATAAATGGAAAGAAAATAAGTAGCAGTAATCCACTGGCGATAATATCAAAGCTGCGTTTTATCATTGAGCGAAAAATATTACGCTTAAACCCGGCTGCATGGATAAGCCACCCAGGTTGAATAAGATCAAGTTGAAGTAACCCCATCTCTCGCTCAAAAAAATCAAGCATGTCAACCACATCAATTCCGCTCATTCGGCAATTCAATAGCTCATCTGTTGGCAGTCCCTGTCTGCGATCATCAAGTGCAATGACAATCTCATCGATGTCATTCTCCAATGCATAGTTACAAAAATTAGTGCCCAGACTAAGGATATTTTCTGGTTTGACATGTACGTGCTGAGTAACCCTGGGTGCTATAAAACCGATTTGGTCAAAACCTCGCACATCTGTTTTATGTCGTAATTCATCAATATAACTAGCTCTTTTCCCGGCCCCAACCACCAGAATTCGACGTGATAGTATTTTCCCATCAATAAATTTATAAAAGATGGCATGTAATCCACCTAAGCAAAATAGAGAAGTGAGAGCAAACACGGCAAGAATGCCTTTATCGAAAGATAACGAAGGAAAGATTAGGAAAAAAAGCGCTAAAGTGACTACCCCAAAAGACAAAGCAACAACCATGCGAGACAGGACGCCGAATAAGCTCTCACGTTGACGCCCAGAGTAAAGTCCCATCGACAGGATAAATATGATAAATACAAGAGAAACACCAACAATCTGGGGTAACTGTTTTAACAGTTCCTGCTCAGAAACACCCGGGTTCAACCACCGATATGTTAGATAATTTGCACCAATAAGAACAGAAAACTCAACAATAGCAAGCAATATAAACTGCGCATGAATGCAATGTCCAAACAGGCGGAATTTACCTCTAAAAAAGTGAGTCCGAGGTAGATGCCTCTTTTTAGACATAACAGGCTCTTTGTCTACTAATGTAGAATCAGGAGATTGTGTTTCGTCTACTAGTACAGAATCAGGAGATTGTGTTTCTACAAAATCATTTTTTTTATTCGCGCGAAGACTCATTATTCTCATGCAATCCTTTTTCCCTTTTTCCCTTTTTCCCTTTTTCCCTTTTTCTAGCACACCAATCCCATTTAGTCGCTACCCTTATGTATAGCCGTAATTATTATTAAATGAAGCTAGCGGATCGAAAAATACGATGAATGGTTTATTATAGCCGATAAGCGGATGAGTATGGCGAATAAAGGCTTGTTGGCTAATTGCTACAGGCAGTGACTGGAAGTTGGGTCATTTACACGGGGGAATCTTTTAGAATCTCAATAGTATCCCCTGTTCTTGGGGGCCGAAGAAATCTAACAACATTGTCTCCATAGTTCAGGCACCCTTTTGCTTTCTTCATCTCTAGCACGCGCCTGACCTCTGCCTCACGAACCTGGGCAGCTTTTGCTAATTGTTCGGGGCCGACTTTTGCAATCCGTATCCTGGGTTTTTTACGGTCAGGGATTGCTGAATGCCAGAGCCGACTGAGCGCAACTTCTACACGACTGGTCTGTGGCGCAAATGCCAGCACCATGGCCAGGTTATCAGTTTCTCGTATCCGCCGGGCAAAATGTCCTAATAGTTGATCCAGTTTTTCTGGATTTTGTCTGATGATATCAAGCATGTGATTGCGCTCGATGACAATTAACTCAGTATTCATCAAGGCTGTGGCCGTCGCATCGCGGTTTTCGCCATCAAAAATTGCCAGTTCGCCGAATAAAGCACCCTTGGAGAGATTGGCTAATATCATCTCATTATTATTCGGATCTGTTCGTGATATGGAGATCCAGCCTGTATCAACCGCGTAGGCATGCCTGGCCGGTTCATATTGAGAAAATAGAACCTCTCCCGGAGAGAGTAGTAATCGCTCAAATTCAGAGCAGAAATTATCTAACCAGAAATGACTAACCCCGGTACTTATAGAACCAAATGTCCACTCGAACACCTTGTTGGTAGGAGCCATTATTGGTACGAGGGTATCACCGACAGATTCGTTCCAGACCGGGTCAGCGATAACTTCAAAGCCAAATCGACTATACAGTGAGAGTGTCTCTTTACTGATGGCAGCAATGGCATGTGTAGCACCCCATCCATACATGACACCAGCAGCCGTTTTCAGCAGGGCAAAACTGACATTTTTCTTATTACGCCAGCCTTTATGGATCGCTAACATACTGCCACTGGCAATTTGTGGATCCTGGCCTCTGCTAGCCTGGTATTCCCGCTTTAAGCGTGATCGTGCATCAGAAAAATCGAAATACTTTTCTGCAGGCAGGCCAATTGATGAGTCTCGGTTGATACGCATCGTTGCAATGGCTTTACTGCCTTCGTAGGCGACAATATTGGCAACGTCGGGCAGCGTATCAAAATGATCAACAATCCGTAGGGAATCTGCTTTATCCGAAGAAAAATTTCCTCGTTCCTGAACAAAAACCTCATGACGAAGCCTGAAAACATCATCGAGTTCTTTTGCTGTCTTTGCAACTTTTAACCTGATGGGCATGAGCTGGTCTCCAAATACCATGAAAAAAAAACAGGAGCGATCGCCTGCAATCTAAATTATAATATAAAGCACTCAACAGATTCTTAAGGAAACATTAAAATGGCCCGTATTCAGGCTCTTTGATATTCAGGTAATAATGCCAGTAAAGCTACTACGCATATTCATTCCCCTGGCGTACATGCTGGGCATCTTTGCATTGTCTTCTATCCCCGATACGGGCAGGATAGAATCTCAAATCGATAAAATCTTTCACTGGGTATCGCCTGAATTACAAAACCTTCTGCATATTCCTTTATTTGGAGGCCTTGCTGGTTGCTGGTATTGGGCATTGAAGCCCTGGGTCAAAGGTGTCAGTAGTAAAATTATAACAGCTTTTACCTTTACAACCATTTATTCGTTTGTTGACGAATATCATCAATTGAGCGTCCCCGGGCGTTTTGGCTCATTTACTGACCTGGGGCTGGATGCAGTCGGCTCAATTCTGGTACTTGCAGCAATCATTATACATAATAGAGCATAATCCCTGTACAATTCTATTCAACAATAAAAGACCAACTAAAGTACCTGTGAGCAGTATCATTAATCTGATCCATAAAAACCGGGCCGATGGCTTTATAAGATATCTTGCTCTGATTTTGCTGTTTACGCTTTCATTTCTTTCTGGTCAGTCGCTTGCCGAGACTGATGGCACTGCCCTTGCAAAAAAGCTCTATGACCGGCCGGATGGCAGGGATGCATCACTGCGCGCAATCATGATTCTTTCCAAAAAAGGCAATAAACCACGATATCGAACACTGTATACCTATCGTCTCGACAAAAAAAACGGTGAGACCTGGACCCTGATGAGATTTACGGAACCGCCAGACATTAATGGCACCGGGTTGCTGACCCACGATCGTCCAGGGAAAGATAGCAGCCAGTGGATCTACCTGCCAGCACTTGACCGCACACGACGCATCTCCACGTCACGCAAAGGAGGTCGCTTTGTCGGCTCGGATATCTACTATGAAGACCTGCGCAAGCGTGATGTGGAAAAAGATCAACATCACATCATCGGCAAGGGAAAGATAGGTAAGTTAACGGTAACAAAACTGGAAAGCATACCGCTGGATCCGGACGATTCGGTCTACAGTAAGCGTATCAGCTGGGTACACATAAGAACCATGACCCCGCTTCAGGTTGACTACTATAAAGCAGGCAGCGAAGCACCGGTCAAGCGCATGAAAGTGAATAAAATACAGAAGCTGCAGGGCTACTGGACGGTGATTGACAGCACGGTGTATGACCTTGAGAGAGAACGCCAGACCCGTCTGGTCACCCGGGCCATCAAGTATGATCAGCAACTCCCGGCAAGCCTGTTCAGCCGCCAGTCGCTGTCCGATACTCGGTTGGAGAAAGCCTACCGACCATAATCTGATCGATAACGTTCAGCAGGCCGTATTTCTCTTTCGGACAAAAATTGCTATAACATGGAAGTACGCTGCCTTCTATCCTAAAATAAGAGTAAAGAATAGCTTTGTTTAACAACAATATGGTGAGTACTGAAATGCCCTCGATACAATCTGACCACAGACAAGCACTTTTCCTGGCAAAACGGGAAATGTCATTCAGCCGGAGGAGACGGGCTGTACCCATTTTGATGATCGCTTTACTCCTTACAGGCCAGTTGCTGTCAGCTAATACAGCAGCTGCGGCCTATGCTATTCAGGTAGGCGCATTTTCTAATCCTGATAACGCGGTGCGTTTTACTGACCGTATAAGCAGTGCCGGGTTTACCGTTTCCACATTCCCTTCACACCGGGTTACGGACAGGCTCACACACGTTGTAGTGGGGCCTTTTCCGGATCGTGCCACAGCCCTTACTGCCCGCAAGCAGCTGGCCGCAAGCAACTGGCATGGCTACTTACGCTCCTGGCCTGCAACTTCTGGCAGCACCAGGGCGGGACTCGGTGAACCACCCGGCATAGTACAGCCCCGTTTGCAGGATCACACCGGAGATACGGGCATAGTCGGTAAAGATCAGCTGATAGCTGAAGCACCCGTCGTAGATACAGCTGCGGATAACGACGTCCTGATCATTGAAGATACACCTGCAGGAGGCGGGCAGGACATCCTGATCATAGAAGAAGAGGGGGGGCCCGGTCCGATAATTCTTGATCAGCCGGCAATTGAAATCATAGAGCAACCCGCGGCAGATATCAGTACGGGCAAGCAGGTAGCTGATATACCTTCAACTGATTCAGCACCCCAAACAGAAAGATTTCGCCACAGACAAGGTGATTTCTCCATCGGGCTGGACAATGCGTGGCTCGAATATGGCAACTTCTATCGTCCCCAGTCATCGGCTGACTCCAGCAGCTATGGCCACCTGGCACTGTCAGCCGACTGGAATCCCGAGCCGGCCTGGGAATTGCTACTCGGCGCACGTGTTGACTGGTATGGACAAACCGGGGATGCTGATTTTAATGAGGTCAAACTGGATTACACAGACAGTTTTGTCCGCTATCGCGGAGAGAACTATCGCCTGACTGCCGGCACACAAAAGGTCATCTGGGGACGTATTGACGAACTGCCGCCAACAGACCGTATCAGCAGGGCTGACATTTCCCGGGGCATACTGGACTCTCTTTCAGATCGCC